>PWGR01000267.1 GCA_003554565.1 Clostridia bacterium | reverse complement strand
GTCTGGTGGGCTTCGATGTCGGTCGGGGCGAATGTTCCACGTGGAACATCCTGTTCCTCGACAACGCCGGTATGCACAGGCTGCAGTACGGGAGTGACGAGCGTGATTGGGACTCTGGTCAATGTGTTGGCGATCGTGCTGGGCTCGCTGGGAGGACGGTTTGTGCTTCCCCCCATGCCGGGCAAGGTGAGCGAGACAGTGACGGCAGGGGTCGGCCTCGCCGTGGTACTGATTGGTCTGACCATGGCACTGGAGGTCGAGAGTGTGCTTGTGCTCATTCTCAGCCTAGCGCTGGGTGGGGCTACCGGCGAGGTGCTCGGGATCGATTCCGGGCTTGAGAAGATGGGCGGCCGTCTCCGGGGCGCAGCAGCTGAGTCATCAGGCCTGGGTGAGGCATTTGTGACAGCCACGCTGATATTCTGCGTTGGGCCTATGGCGATCATGGGGGCGATTCAGAGCGGGGTGCAGGGTGACCACTCAACCTTGTTCGCCAAGAGCATGCTGGATGGTGTCACCTCGGTGGTGCTGGCCTCGACTCTGGGAATTGGAGTGATTGCCTCGGCTGTGCCCGTTCTGCTCTACCAGGGTGGTATAGCTCTTGCCGGTGCACAGTTGGCCGCACTCCTCACCGCTGACATGATTGCAGCTCTGACGGCCTGCGGAGGGGTCCTGATAGTGGCACTCGGGACTAACATGCTCGAAATATCATCGGTGCGAGTGGCAAATCTGCTGCCAGCCCTGGTATATGCGCCAATTCTGACGGGCGCAGCAGGAGTATTCTTTGGGGTACAGTAGGTCGATGATAATCACCAAACAGCGTCCACGGGAAGGGGGTGGTGGGAATTGGCGAGAGGCAGCGCACATCCAGCGACACCCACTGGACGGTGATGTTCATGCGTGCGCCGGATGCGCCGGTGCGGGTTCTCCGCTTCAATGCCGCATGGCCTGCGGTGCTGGGGTTCATCATTTTAGTGGTCGCACTCGCGGCCCTCGGCGCATGGCACAGTTATACCCATGTCCGTGCAGAGGCTATGCGCGCAGCTGAACTTGCAGCCAGAGCTGAGGCCAAGGATCGCCGTCTGGAACAGCTGGAGGCCCAGCTGGTCGACATGGAAAAATCGATTGACTCACTCAGTGAGAGGGAGGGGCAGTTGAGTGCATATCTCGATGCGGGGGAGCGTCCAACTTCGCCCGCTTCCCATGTTTCCGCCCTGGAGCGCGATGAGGCACTCGCTGGACTCCTGGCAGGGCCTGAGGGCCACGCGGCCGGTCCCTACGCCGTTTACGGTGACGAGGTTGACCTGGAATTGAGATTGCTTGCGCTCGCTGCAGGGGCGGAGGAGCAGCACTCCCACCTGGATGAGCTGCGTACAGCGATCAGTGCCGGCTACAGTGATGAGTCTACAGAGCCCCATCTCTGGCCCGTCGCCGGGGGCAGGGTGACTTCGGACTACGGTTGGCGCATCAACCCGATTACCCGGAGCAGGGAATACCACCGCGGAATTGACCTTGGTGCGCCCACGGGCACCCCCATAGTAGCCACGGCGGATGGCCGGGTGGTCTTCGCGGGGCGCCTTTCCCTCTATGGGGAGACTGTCCGCATCCAGCACGGGGACGGTTTGGAGACGCTGTACGCGCATTGCCATGAGGTTGCCGTGTCTGTAGGAGAAAGGGTGAGCGCGGGGCAGATAATAGCGTATGTCGGCATGACAGGCCGGAGCACGGGCCCTCACGTGCATTATGAGGTGCGCATTGACGGTGATCCCACCGACCCGCGGCCGTACCTGGCGGAGTCAGGAGGGGGGTAAGGAAGTTGCTGGCGAAACGAAAGAAAGAGCCCGATCCCGCGAAGATTGCCACCGTCGTCGGGGAGGAGATGCACTTCGATGGTAACCTGCAGGGCACGGGGAGCGTCAGGATTGACGGCTGCGTGACCGGCGAGATCAACGTCGAAGGCAACGTCATTTTGGGCGAGGCGGCCACCGCCCGGGCCACTGTTGCCGCCAAGTCGGCCAAGATTGCCGGCCGCGTGAAGGGGGATCTGGTCTGTTGTGATTCAGTAGAGCTCACCTCCTCTGCACGGGTCGAGGGGGACATTCGCTGTGATCGGCTCGTAATCGATCGCGGTGCCGTGTTCAACGGCTCCAGTGCAATGGCCAAAGAGGCACAGAATCGGTCAGGTGACAGTGTGGAGGCGACCACAGAAGATGTCGGAAAAAGCTAGCCAGAGCGGAATGGCCGCCGGCCGCCTGGCCTTTATCGTAAATCCGGTTGCAGGAGGAGGTCGTGCACTCCGTGGATACCGGACCCTGCGAAACGTCCTCAGAGCAGACGGTCCGTCTGACGATTATATCAGCGGGTGTCCGGGACAGGCAGCCGACCTTGCCGCCCGCGCCGTGGGCCGGGGCTACGATGCCGTCATAGCGGTGGGGGGCGACGGAACTGTGCACGAGGGGGTCAACGGCCTTTTCCGGGCCGGCCTGCGCGACAACGTCTACAGGGGGCCGCCTCTGGGGCTGCTGCCGCTGGGACGCGGCAACGACTTTGCCCGCACCTTTGGGGTCGGCGGCACCTTATCAGAGGTATGGGGACGGCAGTCGGAGAACATAAACCGAAACCCGCCGCGAATTGATGTGGGACGTGCAACGGTCGCCAATGATACTCAATACCACTTTGTTAACATGTGCGGTATGGGACTTGACGCCGATGTGGCGGCCACGGCCAACCGGGTGCCCCGTTTCCTTGGAGGGGTCTTCCCCTACCTTGCTGGAATTTTTCTGAATTTTGCTGCGATGCGGTCACACAGCCTGCATGTCGAGCTGTCTGATGTTCAAAAGATCAATGGCTGTGAAGGTGGTGAGTGGGCAGAGGCTGACGTCAGATTCAACTCAGATGGCGAGCGAGTGGTGAATATAGAGGATGACCTTTTGCTCGCTCTCACTGGAGTGGGGCGGTTTATCGGCAGCGGCATGAAGCTTCTGCCACATGCCCAGCCGGACGACGGCTATCTGGATATAATGATGGCGCGCCCGGTAGGTCGCATGCGGTTTCTTCGTGTTCTGCGCACGAGCTTTTCTGGGAGGCACTTGGCGCTGGCAGATGTTGCATACTACCGGGCGGCCCGGGTGGATATTCGCCCGGCAACCGCAGCAAATATACATGCCGACGGGGATCACATAGGCAGCGGGTTATTGAAAGTGGAAGTGCTTCCACAGGCACTCCCGGTACTGTTTTGAATCTGAGGCGTTGTGAGTTGCAGCGCTCACTCATGAGAGGAGGCGATAACTATGTTTTCAGATCGTCAGGATGCTGGACGTCGCCTTGCGGATGCTTTTTCCGACAAGGCAGAATCACACGACATGGTTCTCGGTGTGGCCAGAGGGGGAGTTCCCATTGCGGCGGAGATTGCCCGGGTCCTCAAGCTGCCTCTGCACATAGCCGTTTCGAATAAGATCCGGTCACCGTGGAATCCCGAGCTGGCGCTGGGGGCGGTGGGCGAAGATGGCAGCTATCTGCAGGAAGCGCGAATTATGTCAATGGCTGGTGTGGACGAAGCCCAGTTCGAGACGGCCAGGAAGGAGGCCCTGCAAGAGCTTCAGCGGCGGGTAAAGCTTTACGGGTCGGCGGGTGATTCTGTGTCGAATCGCCGGATTATTGTCTGTGACGACGGTGCTGCTACAGGCATGACCCTCCGGGCAGCGATTCAGACACAGCGGAATCGAGGTGCTGAGCACATAACCGTCGCACTCCCCGTATCTTCACCGGATGCTGCCTCAAACTTGCGGGCTGAATGCGATGAGACGGTAATTCTCGAGGAGCCGCCCCGATTCATGGCTGTTGGGCAATTTTACCACCACTTTCCTCCCGTTGATGATGCGGAAGTACTGGAGCTTGTGGATAGCACTCCTAAGG
>PWGR01000284.1 GCA_003554565.1 Clostridia bacterium | reverse complement strand
GACCCCGACTATGACCAGGCCTGGATAGGTGCGGACAAGATGAGGGATCGCTGGGGCTGGCTTTCGTACTGGAGCCACCGCCGGTGAGGTCCTGGTGGATCCCGAGGGGGATCCGATCCTGTCCCGGTACTTCTCCACCTCCGGGGGGCGGACCGAGGATGCTCTTTCCGTATGGGGGGGAGAGCACCCCTACCTGACCAGCGTCGAGTCTCCTCATGAGGATCACTCTCCCTATAACCTGACCCGACACCGGTTCACCTGGGCCGAACTGGCCGGACTGTTGGGGTTGGATGATGGTGCGCTGCGCGCCCTGGCGGCGGACCAGCAACAGCAGGCTCTGCGAGTCACCGAAAGGACGGACACCGGGCGCGTTTCGCAGGTGCATATCGCCGGCGAAAGCTACTGCGCCCTGGAGCTCCGCCGCCGCCTCGATCTGCCGTCCACCTGGTGGGAACCAGAGAAGGATTCCGAGGGAGTCACGCTCACCGCGCGCGGCTTTGGCCACGGGGTGGGCATGTCTCAGTACGGGGCGGATGGCATGGCCCAGCGCGGGTATTCCTTTCGCGAGATCATCGCCCATTACTATCCAGACACTTCCCTGCAGTCACTGACCGACCTGGATAAATCAGGTGAATGAGCTCTCTTCTTTGGGTATTGCCTGCGGCGACTCCGGCAATACTAGGCGGGAAGGGAGTGGAGGACTTGAATCGACGTAAGGCATCACCCAGCAGGAAATTTCAAATTGCATGCTTCGGAATCGGCCTGGCCGTGGTGCTGGCCGTGGCCGCATTCGGGTCCATCGACCCCCGGCTCCCGGTGGATGAGGCGGGCGATGAATCGCCGGATCAGGTGTTCTATGAATGGGCGATTACGGCGCCGGGAGGCGATATATCTCCTCACGCTGCGGGATCACCATCACCCGCATTCCTTCATGGGGGAGATGCTTCAGCCGGTGGCGACCCGGCTTCCAGCCATCTCGCCGGCATGATTGCTGCCGGCCTGGGGGGGTATCTGTGGCCGGCAGATGGAGACCATGCTGTCACGCTGATAGCCCATCCCGCCACGACGTCTTTCGATCTCGATTTCTCTGAGCCGGAGTCAGAACCCGTGGAAGATGTACATGTCCGCCCCCGACCCATCTATGCTGTTGACAGCGAGCCGGCGAAGGAAGAGGCGGGCGGCTCAGACGATCAAGCGCCGATGCCCAGAGACGAGACCAATGTGGCCAGTGGAAAAGCCAACGGGGGCAGCGTAAAAGGCGAAGCAGTTACAGTATTTGCAACGGCTGATGCGGAGACATTGCCGCTGCCAGTCCGCGGGGAAGTGCTGGTTCCCTTCGGCTGGACGGAGTGTCCCACGCTGCAGGAATGGATCTTTCACCCGGGCATCGACATTGCCGCGGGCGTCGGGACTTCAGTGCAGGCGTCCGCCCCGGGCGAGGTGACAGCCGTACAAGAAGACGCGGAGATGGCCATTACCGTGGTCGTGGCCTCTGGAGATCTCGAGATCATCTACTCTGCTCTGGATGAAGCCGGGGTGGAGCCAGGTGATGCGGTGAAGCGGGGGCAGGTCCTGGGCACAGTGGGAAGCTCTCCCCCACGCGAGGTGGGGATTGAATCCCACCTGCACTGGGAGGTGCGGGATTCCGTTGGCGAGCCGGTGAAAATCCGGGCCGAAGAGGATGGCGAGACCGCGAGGTTGATCAAGTGATGGCCCGGCTGTTGCAGTGCCGCCGCGTCCCTGACGGGGCGGGTATTTTTGCTATCCCGCCGCATATAGATGTACTGCCGAGCTCAGGTTGGGAGGGAATCAGGTGAGAGGATACATCTGGCGGCGGGTTCTGGACGTGAGCACCTACATTGCCGATACCGGCTCCACGGTGCGGGATGCGGCTCGGAAATTTGCGGTGAGCAAGAGCACAGTACACAAAGATGTCAGTGAGAGACTGCCCCAGATCGATGCCCGCCTGGCGAAGCGGGTGCGCCGGATTCTGGAGCACAACAAGGCCGAGCGGCACATCCGAGGCGGTGAGGCGACCCGGAGGAAATATGCCGAGCGGCATGCAGGAGTTTCGTGATCAGTCGAGAATTAAACAAATTGAGAGAATTTCACACGATGCTTGAGGAATGAGAAGACCCGACAAGGGCAAACCCATCGCAAGGTGGGGGCGCAAAGCCGTGATTCCCTCGTGGAATGTCTGGCTGCCGGGGATGTCTTCCGAGTTGTCCCCATCTGCAGAGCGCTTCCTTAGCCCATACTACCCTTGTCGCCCTCGTCCGAGTGCATCGACGGGAGGTGATCAAACGTGTTGCGTGGAATCTACGCATCTGCCTCCGGAATGATGGCCGGGAGCCGGAGCCAGCGCGTGATAGGGAACAACATTGCCAATGCCGACACTAACGGCCATCGGGCACAGCAGGCAGTCATGTCTCCCTTTGGGGCATTGCTCATAGCCAATTCAAATGATGATCCGCTGACCGCGGCGGGTCCCCTCGGCTCCATCAACCTCGGGTCCCGTGTGTCCGCCTTACATACTGCTGAGAGGCCCGGAGAGATCCGGGAGACGGGTCGCGCTGCAGATCTGGCCCTGGATGGTCCAGGTTACTTCGTAGTGCAGGGGGGAGATGGTCCCCTGCTGACGCGGGATGGCAGCTTCAGGGTGGATGAGGAAGGATATCTCTGTACCCCGGAGGGGCTCCGTGTGCGGTCAGACACCGGGTATGTTCAGGTCGGAAGCGGCTCCTTTGAGGTGTCCGGGGACGGGACCGTACTGCAGGACGGCGAATCTTTGGGCCGTATTCAGATTGCCGATCCGGAGCTGGCCGACGCTGAGATCCGGGATGGAGGACTGGTCCCGGTCGCAGAGGCAGTCGTTGAGGCCGGCGGTCCGGTGGATACGTCAGTACAGCAGGGATTCATTGAGTCCTCCAACGTGGATGTGGTGAGAGAACTGACCCTGCTCATGACGGCGCAGAGAAGCTATGCCGCGAATCGGACTGCCATGCAGGTGCAAGAAGAAACGCTGGACGAGGCGGTCCGGCTCCCGGAGGGTATGTGAGGAGGTAACCCATGTACGGTTCTATGTGGACTTCATCTGTCGGGATGAGCGCCGGCTCTGACCGGATGGACGTGACCGCGCACAACATTGCCAACATTAACAGTGATGGCTTCCGGCGCCACCTGCTTGACTTCGTGGAGCTGACCCACGTGGCGCTGGCCGAGCAGAATCCGGCGACCATCCTGCAGCCGGTAGTGACCGGCACACCGGAGGTGGACCCGGCGGTGCTCGCCCGCGGTCACGGTGTCAGAGCCCGACCGGTCGACCTTGACGAGGGCAGCGGCCCTGTGCGTCGGACGGGTGTGCCCGGTGATCTCGCCATCGGGGGCGGGGGCTATTTTGCTCTGGGTGATGCGGCGGGAGATGACCCCATCTACACCCGGCTCGGCGCATTCCGGCTGGATGCCGATTCCCACCTGGTTCATCCCGGCGGCGGGTACCTGTTGGATGCCGATGGTGAGCCCATCCAGATCCCGGAGGGGGCCTCGGGCGATGTTTCCGTGTCCTCCGATGGAAAAGTGAGTGTGCCGGTGATAGAAGACGGTGAGGAGAGTATTTCCACCCTGGGACAGATCGTTCTGGCCCTGCCTCAGGAGGGCGCGAGGCTGGCCCCGCTGGGCGACGGCACCTACGACCTCCTGGATGAAGACGGTGAAACGCTCGAACCGGAGCTGGAGGTCCCCGGTGATGCGGGGGCGGGCAGGATCATTTCCGGGCACCTCGAGGGATCCAATGTGGACATGAGTGCGGAAATGCTGGAGATGATCCTGGCGCAGCGGGCCTTCCAGCTGAACGGCCGTGTGCTGCAGGCGGTGGACGAAATGCTGCAAGGAGCCACTGACCTGCGCCGGTGAGTTAACGGAACTGAGTTCAAGGAGAACGGACCTCCGGGGACGAATATGTCTCCGGAGGTGTTATTATGCCTGAGGTAAAAATGACTTCGGAGCAGATCAAGCAGTACATACCGCACCGTCATCCCTTTCTCTTCCTGGATGCGGTGACGGGCATCGAGCCCGGAGAGTGGGCCGAGGGATACAAGATGGTCACTTTCGGTGAGTGGTTCTTCCCCGGGCATTTCCCCGGCAACCCCCTACTGCCCGGGGTGATCATGGTGGAGGCCCTGGCGCAGCTCGCCGCGGTTTGCTTTCTGGCAGAAGAGGATCAGGAGGCGAAACTGGGGGTGTTCACCGGCCTGGACCGCATCAAATTCCGCCGTCTGGTGCGTCCCGGAGATCGCCTGGATCTACGGATAGAATCTGACCGCAGGCGGGGCGCCTTTGTCCGGGTGACTGCCCGTGCCAGCGTCGACGGCGAAACGGCGGTGGAGGGGATCATGTCATTCTCGCTGCTGGAGGAGGAATCCCGGGATGGATGATCCGACCGCCGGGGCGGTGTGTGCTCGCACCCTGACCCCGGAGGGGGAGGTGAGTCGGTTCACAGTGCGGTGGCGGGGTGGGCGCCTGACGGAGGTGAAGAGTGGCCTGGATGCCTCACCCGGCGTTCGAATAATTCCCCCCGACCACATCCTGCTCCCGGCGCCGGTGGACCTGCATGCCCACGGTGGCGGCGGGATTGATGCGGCCGATCTGATAAATGCCCCGGGCGCTGAGGTGACGGACCTGTGGTGCAGGCTGAGCCTGCACGCGGCTCGCAGCGGCGCGGCGGTGGTGGTGCCAGCTCTGATATCTTCCGGGCCGGAGGCGACAGAAATTTTTCTCCGGCGGGCGGCTGACCGGCCGACGTGCCTGCCGGGGGCAGATATCCCGGGCGTTCATCTGGAGGGTCCCTACCTCGCGGAAAAACACAGGGGAGCCCATCCGGTGGACCGGCTGCGCCCGCCTGATCGCGCGGAGGTGAAGCGCTGGCTGGATGTAGACGACGGGGCCCTGCTGATGGTCACCCTCGCCCCCGAGCTGCCGGGTGCGCTGGATGTCATCTGCGAGCTGACCGGCCGCGGCCGGGTAGTGTCCTGCGGGCATACCGGCGCGGGACTGGATGAAATGAACCGCGCCTTCGATGCGGGGGTGAGGCATACAGCCCACCTGTTCAACGGGATGCGGCCGATGCATCATCGTCGCCCTGGCCCGGCCGCCGCGGCCCTGCTTCGCGCCGGTGTAACCTGTGAGTTGATCGGTGACGGGGTCCATGTCCACCCGGAGATGGTGCGTATGGCCCGGCGTTTGAAGGGGCCGAATTGGCTCTGCCTGGTGACCGATGCTACCTCTGCAGCCGGGCTGGGCGACGGGGAATACACCCTGGGCGGCAGGGTGGTGACAGCGGAGGGGGGAATAGTCCGCACTGCGGAAGGTGATCTGGCCGGCAGTGCAATGACCCCCATCGGTGTTGTGCGCTGGGCGGTCGCCGACCTGGCATGGACGCTGGACCGGGCTATAACAGCTATCAGTACAGTGCCGGCCGACGTCATTGGCCGCGATGCCGGGAGAATTGAGCCCGGCAGGCGCGCCGACCTTGTGGTCGTAAATGAGGATCTGGAGCCTGCGGCCACTCTGGTCGGCGGGCGTCTGGCCTGGGGTGAGATACCGGAGGAGTGATGTGTATGGCAAAATATGACCGGGACATACAGATAAGGCCTGCCCGCATGTCCGATGTCGAGGACCTCTACCGGGTCCGTCTTGCGCCGGCCGCGGCGCGCGAGACCCTGGCCCTGCCCAGCCTCAGCTTTGAGGCTTTTGAGAAGGGGCTGAGCAGCGCAGTTGAAAGCGCGCGAGAACACCAGCTCGTCGCCGCGCAGGAGGGTCGCGTTGTGGGAATGGCCAGTCTCAGTGAGAGATCCGGGCGGCGGGCGCACACTGGTTCGGTCGGTATAATGGTGCACGACGATTACCTGGGACGGGGCGTGGGCACGGCCCTGCTGCGGGGGATTGTGGACCTGGCGGACAACTGGCTGAGGCTGTCCCGTCTGCAGCTGGAGGTCTACGCTGACAATGCGGCCGCCCTGCGTCTGTACGAAAAATTCGGATTCGAGCGCGAGGGTCGTATGCGCCGGGGTGCCGTGCGGGACGGGGAGTTGGCGGATCTTGTGACAATGGGCCGGCTGCGGGATTGACCCCCGCCTTGCGGGTTGTCGGCCGGGCCGCAACTGGATATAATAGGCAGACAACATTTCGGTTGTACTTGTTCTATTGACGGTTTGTCAGAGAGGGGCTGAGCACAAAATGTCGGTACTGAGAGCGAATCGGAGCTTTACTTCTGAGTCTGTGACCGAGGGACACCCGGACAAAGTCGCCGACCAGATATCCGATGCGATGCTCGATGCCATTCTGCGGCGTGACCCGACGGCCAGGGTGGCGTGTGAGACTCTCGTCACCACCGGATTGGTTATGGTGACGGGAGAGATCTCCACCGAGAGCAATATTGATTTCGGTCGGGTTGCCCGGACCACGATCAAAAACATCGGCTACACCCGGGCGAAGTACGGGTTCGACGGGCAGACCTGTGCGGTGCTGACGGCACTGGATGAGCAGTCGCCGGACATTGCGCAGGGGGTAGTGCCCGATGAGATCGACGAGGCTGACGAGGAGTATCTGAACAGTATTGGGGCTGGCGATCAGGGCATTGTATACGGGTATGCCTGCCGCGAGACTCCGGAGCTGATGCCGTTTTCCATCGCGCTGGCGCACCGGTTAGCGCGCCGGTTGGCTTACTGTCGGAGAAATGGCATCATACCCTATCTCCGTCCGGATGGTAAGACTCAGTGCACTGTGCGGCACGGTGCTGACGGCCTGGCGGACCGGGTTAGAAACGTGGTGCTTGCCGCCCAACACCGCCCGGACGTGCGTATGGACCGGCTGCGGGAGGATATACGGGAGAAGATCATCCATCCGGTCATACCTCCCGAATTCATCGATGACGATACTGAGTACTACATCAACCCCACCGGCCGCTTTGCCATGGGGGGACCCCAGGCGGACTCCGGTGTCACGGGAAGGAAGATCATCGTCGACTCGTACGGCGGCAGGGGACACCACGGGGGAGGCTGCTTTTCGGGCAAGGACCCGACCAAGGTGGACCGATCGGGCTCCTATGCCGCCCGCTATGCGGCCAAGAACGTGGTAGCTGCCGGGCTGGCTGAGGAGTGCGAGATTGAGATTGCCTACGCGATTGGCGTGGCCCAGCCGCTGTCCGTGCGGGTGGAAACTTACGGGTCAGAGCACATCGACGAAGACCGGGTAGGAATGCTCGTCCGGGAGCTTTTTGATTTCCGGCCGGCCGCGATCATCCGGGATCTTCGTCTCCGTCGTCCCATATACGAAGCGACGGCCTCGTACGGCCACTTTGGGCGTACGGATATCGATGCCCCGTGGGAGGAGACCGACCGGGCAGAGGAGCTGAGGGAGGCGGGCCAGTTTGGAGGCAGCGTCTCTGATCCCGGCTTTGAGTGGTCGAAGGAGGCAGCCGCAGCGGTTCGTTGGGAACAGGGAGATTCAGAGTAGGGCACGGGTACACTGGCCCACCTTCCGTCATATCGTGAAGTAGGCGGGGGGTGATCTCAGTTGCCCGAATTGGCGCCGGTGATCTGGCAGCTGGCAGTGGCGGTGAGTGTCCTGCTGATGGTAGTACTGATTATCTCGGGTAGTTGGCGCGCCCCGTGCGGGGGGAAGCGTGCGGCGACCGGGGATCTCACGGTGTGCCTCTTGTGTCGCGATCAGGAAGCAGAGCTGGAGTATATGGTGCGGCGGATGCTGGCGGTCCTGGAACACGATGCCGGGCACCGCCGCATTCAGCTCGTCATAGTAGATGCCGATTCATCAGACGAGACCCCGTGCATCGCTCACCGGCTCGGGCGTGCGTCGCCCGCGGTGCGGGCCATGACGGGTCCTGCCGGATGGACGCGCCACCTGTTAAATCTGCACCGCCGGGGGTGCGGCTCTGCGGTGCTCGCGTTCTGGCCCCGATCCACGCAGGACTGGGAGAGAGCCGTTGAATGGATAGAAACTCTGGCCTGCAGCCATCGAAGGGAATCTGACCGCAAATGGAAGTGTGCCGGTGATCGATGAGAAATGGAGGGGGCGGCTGGCTGCGGCTGGGCAAGTCCTGGCAGATCTGATATATCCCCTTCCCGGTCGCTGCATCATCTGCGACAGGAGGTGGACGGGCCCACCGGGTAGGCCGCGGGGGTTGTGCGCTGGGTGTCACATGCTTCTGACTTACCGCCCAGATACCTGCCCGGCCTGCGGCGGGGCGGTTGTCCAGCCGGTCGGCGCTGAGCGGACGCTGGATCATGTGTGTCCGGGCGGCCCGCCGGGTGGTTTCCTGCACTACCTGGGTGAGCATCGCGGAGTGCTTCGGACCGCAGTGCGACGGCACCGGCGAGGGGACGATGAGGTGACCGGGATTTTCGGCCACCTGCTGGCAGATAGCTTGATGCGGAGTATGCACCCGGTGACCGGGGCGCTCCTGATCCCGGTTCCCGGGAGCTATCGTCGGCTGACGGCCCGCACTGAGGCCCTCGCGGGAAATACGGCGACTGAGTTGAAACTGCCGGTGCGGAGCGTGCTGTCCGGGAGGCACCTGCCTTCCGATGGTGAGTCCTGTGTCTCGCTCGCCTCTACAGTTTCTCTTCCATCCGGGGTGAAACGCTTCATCCTCATTGACGATATATATCAAAGGGGAGGGCGTGCCTCCGGCGCAGCCCGGAACCTGCTTGCGCATACCGGGCTGCCGGTGGGGATCGCCGCAGTATCCGTTTACGCCCGGGCGAGAGCCGACAGCACAGATCTTCCCCTCGGCCAGGAACATAATCGTCTCAATTTCCGTGCATACCGCCGGTAACTGAGAACAATGGGGGTCATAAATCTATCAGATCCGGCTCTGAGACGCCAAATTGAGTTACACAACGATTGAGCAGGTGTCATCCGGCTAACAATGGCCGGGCACCGTGCCGATATAATCTGTGAAGGGGTGCGCGGTGCTGCAGACTGGGGACGAGGAGGCGTTTACCATGATGATTTCATCCAAACAGCTGATCGCTGCGCTGCAGGGCAGCGAGTCCCGTACCGCGGCGCTGGATCGCAGCGAGGAAGTGCGGTCCGCCCAGGGAATGAGCGAGCAGCATTCCCGGGTGGTTCGTACAGATGACATAACCCTGTCGTCGAGGGCGCAGGAAGTGATGAAGGCGCGTCGCGCGTTGAGCAACATGCCCCCGGTGCGGGAGGAGAAAATCGCCGAGATCAAGGGCCGCATAGAGGACGGAACTTATGACGTGCCGGCGGAGGAAGTGGCGGAGAAGGTCATCAGCCGCGCCGTCGTCAACCGTCTGTTCAGCGACGGCGGGGAGTAGGAGGTATCCCGTGCACACGGCAGGAGTACAAGAGGCGGCTATGGCTGACCTGTACAGGAAATTGTGTGAGATACTGGACGGGCACGCTGAAGCCTACGAAGAGATCTGCGATCTGCTGCGGCACCAGCGAGAGGTCCTGAAGGAAAATGACCTGAAGGGACTGGAGCGGCTGCTCCGCCGCCAGCAGGACATAATTCTCGAGGTGGCCGGAACCGAGGAGCGTCGTCGTGAGGTGCAGAGTGAGCTCGCGGATCGGCTGGGCATAGATCGGAATCTGGATCCACCGTTGGAGGAGCTGGTGCGCATTGAGGATATTCCCGATGCATACCGGAGACGGCTGGTCAGCTCCCGCGAGCGGGTGGTGCAGCTGACGGATGAGGCAAAACGGCTGAACGCGCAGAACCGTGCCCTGGTGCGGCAGGCGTTAAGCTTCATCAGCTATTCCATAGACGGGATACGGGACCTGGCTGAAGGTGGTAGGACTTACGGTGACGGAGGACGCAGTGATGGCGATGCAGATGCTCTCATGATGGACAGGCGGTACTAGAGCGAAAGGTGGGAGGACGTTGCGCAGCAGTTTCTTTGGGCTGGAACTGGCCAGAAGAGCGATGACCACGCACCGGACCAATGTCGACGTGATCGGACACAATCTGGCCAACGTGCATACCGAGGGCTACCGGAAGCAGGAGGCGGTCCTGACCCCGACCAACCCCTACTCCCTGGCGGGAACGAACCGGTTGGAGATGGGGACAGGTGTGCAGGTGCAAGACATCAGCCGGCGGCAAAGCCGGTACTTGGACCGGGAGATCTACCGCAGGCAGGGAGAGTCTGCCTACTGGGAGAACCGCGGTCAGCTGCTCTCCGAGATCGAGGATATTCTGGCTGAGCCCGGGGACAGCGGGATTGGTGCGGTGATGGACCAGTTCTGGAATTGCTGGCAGGATCTCGCGGCGGAACCTGACAGTGCTGCTATGCGCACGGCGGTGATTGAAAGGGGACAGGAGCTGGGAGATGCCTTTCGCATGTCCACCCGCCAGCTGGAAAACATGATGGGCAACCTCGAGCAGACGGCTGCCTCCCGCGTGGATCGGATCAACAGCATACTATCCGAGCTGCAGGAACTCGATGAGCGAGTCCGGACGCTGCACGCCTCCGACGCGATTCCTAGTGATCTCTTGGATCGTCGCGATGTGCTGGTGGAGCGCCTGGGGGAGCTGGTGGATGTACAGGTGCGGGACACCGACGGCGGCGGCGTGCGCGTTACCGTGGACGGAATTCCCGTGCTCGACTCCTACAGTGGGCGTCGGCTGGAGGTGCAGGCAGTCGGTGCTGGCGGAGGCGGGGGAGAGGATGGAGCGATGGGTTTCTCCTGGGCCCGGGAGGGCGACGCGGGTGATCCGATTGAGTGGGAACCATCGACTGTCGGTGAGCTGGGCAGCTTGGTCCAGATGCGAAATGAAGATGTCCCACGGATGCTCTCGCAGCTGCGGGAGCTGGCCGACGGGATTCGCGACGGCGTCAACGTGGTTCATTCTGAGGGGGTGACGCTCGATGGCGACGGGGGAGGAGAGTTTTTCGCCAGCGAAGCCGGCCCCGGTTTTCTGCAGGTCAGCGAGGACATCACCTCCAACCCGAAACTGATAGCGGCCGGCGGTCCGGAAGGGGAGGGAGACTACGCGATTGCCGGAGACGGGCGGAATGCGCTCCGGTTGAGTGATCTCCGCAATGACGGCGAACTCGTGGGGGGATCGACACCGGGAGAATACCTGCGATCACTTGTGGCCGACCTGGGAATCCGGGCCGAGCAGGCCGACCAGCAGCACGGCAACAACCACGTGATGCTCAGCCAGCTGTTGAACCAGCGGGACGCTCTGACCGGGGTTTCCATAGATGAGGAGATGACCCACCTGATACAGGCACAAAACGCCTTCAATGCCTCGGCGCGTCTGGTGCGGGTGTGGGATGAGATGCTCGATATCGTGGTGAATGGGCTGGTGAGATAATATGCGAATCAGCGAGAACGGGATGGTACGCACGGTAGTGAATGATCTGATGTCCAACCGCAGTCGTCTGTCCGATCTGCAGGAGCAGCTCAGCTCCGGCTCAATCATCAACCGCCCGTCGGATGATCCCGGCGGTACGGCCACCGTGATGCAGCTGCGAGGTACCCTGTCAGAGCTTGACCAGTACAAGTCCAATGCCGATTACGCACACGACTGGCTGGCGGCCACAGAATCGGCGTTGAACGAGGCGACTGAGACGCTGGACCGGGTGCGGGAGCTGGCGGTACAGGGGGCATCCGAGACCCTGGGCGACGACTCATTGTATGGGATTGCTCAGGAGGTCGCGGGGTTGAAAGATCACCTGATCTCACTGGCCAACACCCGTCATTCCGGGCGCTACATATTTGCCGGGTACGACACGCGCAACGCACCCGTTGAGGTAGACGCAGACGGCGAGATTGTGCAGTCGTACGATCTGGGCCCCATGATGTATGAGGTGGGGCCGGGAATCAGGATGCAGATCAACGTATCGGGGGAACGGGTTTTCTCCGGACTGCTGGAGCTGGTCGGCGAACTGGAAGAGGCTCTTCTGGTGGGGGAGCATGGACAGGTCGGCGACATGCTGGAAGACCTGGACGCCGAAAAGGACCGGCTACTTGCCGTTCGGGCCGAGATGGGCGGGCGGATGAATCGCCTGGAGTTGAGTGAAAACCGGCTGGAGGAGCTCGAGCTATCCGTCCGGAGGGTCATGTCCAATACCAGAGATGCTGACGTAGCTGAGCTGGTGATGCACCTGGCCACAGCAGAGCGCGCCTATCAGACTTCCCTGGCAGCGGGTGCGCGCATCCTGCCGCAGACCCTGCTGGATTTTTTGCGCTGACCGAAGGCAGGCGAGGATAGTGTGTTTTCCCGAAGGCATGAGTGTATAGGGCGCACTTCACCCGGCCTGATACATCTGTTTCCGCGCAGCACTCACCGGATCTGCGCGTCCGGTGCGGCCCGGGCGTCATTCATAACGCAGTGACTGAATCGGATCGAGCCTGGCCGCCTGCATGGCGGGATACACGCCGGAGGCCAGGCCCACGGCGGCGGAGAAGCCGCAGGCCAAAAGCACGCTGCTCGGTGTGATGATGGCGGTGAGGCCGAAGAAGCGGATCAGAGCTGTCAATCCCCATCCCGAGAGAATTCCGAGGAACCCACCGCCCAGGCTGAGGGCGATAGATTCTATCAGAAACTGCAGCAGGATGTCCCGACGTCTGGCTCCAACCGCTTTTCTGATACCTATTTCCCGCGTTCGTTCCTTGACCGAGACCAACATTATATTCATGATGCCGATGCCTCCCACCACCAGCGAAATGCTGGCGATGGCTCCCAGCATGACGGTGAGCGTACCGGTGATGGCATCGACGATCTCGAGGATCTGACTCTGGCTGGTGACCGCAATGGAGTCGTCCCGGCCGGTAAGGACCTCGAAAATGCGCTCGATATGTGAGGTTGCCAGGTCGATGTCCTCGGAACTCGTTCCCTGGGCGTAGATCATGCTTATTCGATCTGTGCGCAGGGTGCGCTGCAGTGTAGTAATGGGGACCATAATCAGGTTGTCGCGGTCCTGTCCCATCGCGGCGCCCTGGGGGCGCATGATGCCAATCACTGTGAATGACTGTCCCTGTATATGAATGCTTTCGCCCATGGGTGACCGGCCGGCGAATAGTTCGTCGGCGACAGTGCTGCCGATCACGGCCACGCGGCCCCTGTTCTTGACGTCGTCTTCGTCAAAGAGGCGCCCCTGTTCGACCTCCAGGCCAATTATGTCAGCGTAGCTGCCCCCTGCTCCCTCGGCATTGGCGCGGTGCGTTTCAGTTCCCCAGCGAAGCGCCAGGGTAGTAGTGAGAACCGGTGCGGCGCGCTGTACCGTTGGGACACGATTTGCGATTTCATCGGCGTCCTCTGAGCTGAACCGGTACTCGCCGCGGGACGCTATGAGTATCGAGTTGGTGCCCAGGCGATTGATTTCCTGGGTTATGTCTGCCTGGGCCCCCTGTCCCACACCGATGAGGGTGATGACGGCGGCGACGCCTATGATAATGCCCAGTGTGGTCAGGGCAGAGCGAAGTATGTTTCCGGTGATGCCCATCCAGGCTGCCCTCAGTCCCTCCCGCAGGATCATCGGTTCGCCACCTCCCCGGCCGGTTCATCGGCGACCATTTCGCCGTCCAGGAGGCGAATTATGCGGCCGCAGTGTCCGGCTACGTCCTCCTCATGGGTGACGATAACTACCGTCATTCCGTCGGCATTCAGCCCGGTGAGAAATCGCATGAGATCCTCCTGTGCCTCCGAGTCCAGGTTGCCGGTGGGCTCGTCGGCCAGCAGAAGGGAGGGATCTGTGGCCAGGCTCCTGGCCACCGCCACCCTCTGCTTCTGCCCGCCGGAAAGCTGGTTGGGCCGGTGATGCATGCGGTCGGCCAGGCCGACCTGCTCCAGCGCCTGTTCGGCGCGTTCCCTTCTCCTCGCCTGCGCCATGGGGCGGTAGGTGAGCGGCAGAATGACGTTATCCAGTGCGGTCATGGACGGAAGCAGGTTGAACTCCTGAAAGACAAAGCCGAGATATCTGTTTCTCAGCCGGGCGAGTTCGTCATCACTGCGGTCCGCGATATCCTCTCCCGCCAGCAGGTAGCGCCCGTGGGTGGGGCGGTCCAGGCAGCCCAGGGTGTGCATGAGGGTGGACTTGCCGGAGCCGGAGGGTCCCATTATTGCCACCATTTCACCGCTGTGAATGTCGAAGCTGACCCCGCGCAGGGCGTGTACCTGGACTGCGCCGGTATCGTAGATGCGGTGAACATCTGTTATCTGTACTACTGCCTCACACACAGCGGATCACCCGCCTCCTCCGGGCCCCATGAAGTGCGCGGGCCACTCCTGTCGAACTGACGCCAGGACGACTTCTTCCCCGGCCTCGATCCCGGAGGTGATCTCTGTGTAGCTGCCGTCGGACAGGCCAACCTCCACTTCGCGCACCTCCACCCCCTCTTCTGTCCGCACGCGCACGGTACTGACGCCGTCTGCGGTGACTACCGCCTCGGCCGGAACAACCACCACGTCGCTTACGTGCCCCACCTCGATCTCCGCAGTGGCAGACATTCCCTCCCGCAGGTCATCGTGCGAGGCAACGATGATGGTGACCGGGTATACGGCTACCCCGTCGGCAATGGTGGCAGTACTGGAGATGGATGCTACCTCGCCGCGGATATCAGCACGCGGCAGGGCATCGACCTGGATGTGGGCCTCCTGTCCCACCTGCACGGAGGCGATCTCCAGCTCGTCGACTTCGATTTCCAGGTGGTACGGGTCGGGATCTGCCACGGTGAACAGGTGGGTGCCGGGGCTGACAGGATCGCCCGGCTCGCACTCTACCCGGGTGATTATGCCGGAGATAGGTGATGGGACGAACAGGTTCTCGAGAGCCCGTTCATCCTGCGCAATTGACAGTTCAGTCTGCTGAATACGTAGCAGCTGCTGGTTCACAGCGACTGAGTGCGAGGGGGAGGAGAGGGTGAGGAATGGCGCATCCTCGTGCACCGTCTGCCCGGCGCGCACCATGATCTGTTCTACGGTTCCAGCCACCTCTGAATAGACGCGGGTCACGGGGGGATCGATGACCTCGCCCTTGCGCGTCATGCCACCCGCGGTGAAGTGGATGTCGCCGGTCTGCCCGGGAGAGATCAGGCCGCGGGGATTGTCTATGGTGACCTCGACGGTGTGCAGCGCCACCCGGTCAGCCGGCGAGGCTTCCTCGTCTATTTCGACTACCTGGCCGGAGTGAGAACCAGCGAAGTCGTGCAGGTATACGGTGACTTCATCGCCGGGCGACATGTGTTTTACCTCCCGCGGCGTCACGCCCACCTGCAGGTGGGCGTGATCATCCGGTACGATTTCTCCCAGGCGGGCATTGGAGCTGATTCGGTCGCCCTCCTCAACCTCGAGGGAGCGCAGCCGTCCCGATGCCGGGGTGGTTACGGAGGTGGCGCCCATGAGATCATCCGGGAGTCGATCGTCGGGACCGATGCCGAGGAGCTCGCGAAGGTTCAGCCGGGCCGACTGCAGTTCCAGCCGGTTTCTCTCCGCCGCGAACTGGAGATCTTCACTGTCCAGCTCCAGCAGGACGTCGTCTTTGTTGACCGCCTCACCTTCGGATGCATGCACTGCGGCCACCTCGCCGGTGGTCACCGCGTGTACCTCTCGGAGCTGGTGCGGTTCGAGGTGACCGGAATCGGAGACGGTGGAGGTCACCTGACCGATTACTGCTATCTCCGTCACATATTGATCAACTGGACGCGTGCTGGCCATCTGGAACCGCAGGTACAACCAGCCCCCGCCAATGATTAATACCAGCACAATGATCACTATCAGCCATGGGCGCTTGCGCACTGTATTACCCCCCGCATTTTGTGTACTTTGCATAAGATTATATGCGACTGACCAGTCGGTCAAAAGTAGTGTAAGGCATTCCTATTTCTCCGGTCAATGGAGGCTGCTGCAAATCTTAGAGCAGGCGATGGCCTTTTAGCATATTGCCTCTGACTTCTGATAATGGGTTAACACGCTGTCAGCGCTCACTGGTGACTACATCCGCTCACTTTCCGGTCATACCGTCTCCACCGCCTGGATCGGACCCCGGCGCACCATCCGCCGTGACTGCAAGGGGTGTGGGCAGATTCCGACGGATCATGGCCCGCAGGTGATACGGCCGGTCCGCTCGGCCCTTCCTGTTGCCGAGGCTCATGTGGATAGGGTCTTATGTCGTCGCTGAGAATCACCCGGGTCACCAGAATGGCCCCGTCGACCTTCAGCCTGCTGCCGGGGCGGCTCATAAACACCGCTGAACCGGTACGCCGCATCGAAGCCGGGCAGATCCCGTCCAGCAAGGGCCCACACTTCTCCCACAGCACCCCAGCCGCCCGACTGACGCTGCTGTGGTTCAACATTGATTCATCCTGGCCCTGGTCCAGCTCTTTCGGAGCATCGGGTGGGCAAATCGAATCACGGATGTACGTCCCCACCACCTGTTTCTCCAGCACCCCGGCCCTTCTGTGCACGTATGTCACATCAGGGCGGTACGTCCCGGATGCATCCCGCACCCGAGAAAAATTCACCCTCCCCCGCCCTTCCGCGGTGTCTACCTTCCGTTTGTGTCCACTGCAGCACGCGCCCTCCTTTCCCGAATCTCAGTCCATCACCTGCTATAAATCATACATAACATGGCTCAGTTTGTAGGAAACGAGTTCCCCATCGTCAAATG
>PWGR01000199.1 GCA_003554565.1 Clostridia bacterium | reverse complement strand
GCCGGCGCCGGCCGGAGCCAGTACCGGGTTCGGAATTCGATCTGGACGTCGATGTTCTCATAGAGTGCATCGGTCAGAGCGTCGACCTGGATGCCGCGCGCGAGGCCGGGGTTGAGCACGACGACTGGACCGTCAGCGCCGACCCGCTCACCTACGAGACCAACCGCGAAGGTGTATTCGCCGGAGGTGATGGGGTCACGGGACCCTCAGTGGCTGTGGAGGCCGTCGCAGATGGACGGAAAGCCGCCGAGTCCATTCACCGCTACCTCAACGGTATGGACCTCAGCGCGGATCGCGAGGATGATATCCGGCCGGATCCGGCCATGGATGATCTGCCGGCCCCGGTGCAGAGAAGATCCAGGCAGAAACCGGAGCTGGCCGATGCTGCTGATAGGACCGGCGACTTCAATGAGGTGGTCGCCGCACTGGAAGAGGAAGCGGCAGCCATTGAGGCCGAGCGCTGCCTGGATTGCGCAGTCTGTTCTGAGTGTCTGGAGTGTGTGGCCGCCTGTGAGGCGAATGCGATCGATCACGATGACCCCGGCACGGTGCGGTCGGTGAATGTCGGAGCGGTGGTCCTGAGTCCGGGCTTTGAGGAGTTTGACCCGGACACCCTGTTCGAGTACGGGTATGGCAGCTCGGAAAATGTCGTGAGCAGCATCGAGTTCGAGAGAATCCTCAGCGCATCCGGCCCGTACGGCGGGGAGCTGGTGCGACCATCGGATGGTCGACATCCCGACAGTATAGCGTGGATACAGTGCATCGGTTCCCGTGATGAACAGGTGGGCTGTGGGTACTGCTCGTCCGTCTGCTGCACCTACGCCATCAAGCAGGCGCAGGTGGCACAGGAACACAGCGATACGCCGCTGGATATGGGCATATTCTTCATGGATATGCGCACCCACGGCAAAGACTTCGAGAGATACTACAATCGTGCCCAGGATGAGCATGATGTTGACTTCGTCCGCTGCAAGGTACATGAGATTAAAGAGGACGAGGAAGGTCGACTGATCCTGCGTTATGCCGCAACAGACGGTGCGGTGCGGGAGACCACATACGATATGGTGGTGCTGTCGGTGGGGCTGCGTCCCCCCGCAGATGGGGCCGATTTGGCGGAGAGAACCGGCATTGGGCTGAACGACTACGGGTTCACCCGCACCCGGTACTTCCAGCCGATCGAGAGTACGCGACCCGGGGTCTTCGTGTCCGGTGCCTTCGGGGGACCACGCGATATTCCGGAGACGGTGATGCAGTCATCAGCCGCTGCGGGCCGCGTGTCGCAGATGCTGTCAGATGCGCGTTTTTCCGCCACCGAGGTCAAGGAATACCCGGTGGAAAAGGATGTGGCGGAGGAGCCAGCGCGCGTCGGGGTGTTTGTCTGTCACTGCGGTCTCAATATCGGCGGGGTAGTAGATGTCCCGGCGGTGAAGGAGTACGCAGCGGAGCTGCCGCACGTGGTTTTTGCTGAGGAGAACCTGTACACGTGTTCGCAGGATACGCAGGAGATCATCAAGGAAAAGATCGAGGAATACGACCTGAACCGGGTGGTGGTGGCCTCATGTACGCCCCGCACCCACGAACCGCTGTTCCAGGAGACGGTGCGGGAAGCCGGGCTGAACAAGTACATGTTCACCATGGCCAACATCCGGGATCAGTGCTCCTGGGTGCACAGCTCAGACCCCGAAGGAGCCACGGAGAAATCCAAGGATCTCGTACGGGCGGCTGTGGCAAAGGTCGTGGAACTGGAACCTCTTCCTGAAATCACCATTGGTCTGAACAAGAGCGCACTGGTCATCGGCGGCGGGGTGTCCGGCATGACCAGCGCCCTGACGCTTTCCGAGCAGGGCTTTCCCGTACACCTGGTGGAAAAGGAAGAATCGCTCGGAGGAAACGCCCGGGCGGTACGCCGCACCATCGAAGGTGAGAGTGTGGACGAGTTCCTGGCTGGTCTGATCCGGCGGGTGGACGATGACCCGCTGATAGACGTACATCGCAACTGCGAGGTGATCGAATCGGCCGGCTATGTGGGTAACTTCGTCACCACCCTGCGTTCAGGTGATGAAAGCGAGGAGGAGATCGAACACGGCGCAGTGATCCTGGCCTCCGGTGCAGTGCCGTACGTACCGCATGAGGGACAGTTCGGCTGGGAGCTGCACGGCGATGTAATCTCCTGTGCCGATCTGGAAAACGAGATTGAAAAGCAGAGCGAACACATCAGCTCCGCCCGGCGGGTGGGAATCGTTCACTGCGTCGGATCCCGGGACGAAGAACGCCCTTACTGCAGCCGGATATGCTGCTCAACTGCGATCAAGAACGCCATAGAACTGAAGGAACGATATCCCGACAAGGAAGTGTATCTCTTCTACCGCGACGTCAGGACCTACGGGTTCATTGAGGAGCACTACAGGCGGGCGCGCGACCTGGGCGTCCATTTCATCCGGTACGAGGAGGATAACCCACCGGAGGTCTCCGCCGGTGAACAGCTCGAAGTATCCTTCTTCGATGAAGTCGTCGACCGGCAGATCACAGTGGAAATGGATGTGCTGGCGCTGGCCAACGGCCTGGTTCCATCCCCCGGTGCGGTGGATCTGGCCAAGATGTTCAAGGTCCCGCTGAATGAGGACGGTTTCTTCCTCGAGGCGCACGTGAAGCTGCGCCCGGTGGATTTCGCCACCGACGGAGTCTACATGGCCGGTCTGGTGCACGCGCCGAAGAACCTGTCTGAAAGCATCAGTCAGGCCGAGGCCGCAGCCGGACGCGCCACGACCCTTCTCAGTCAGGACGAGCTGGCGGTAGAGGGTTGGGTTGCCCGGGTGAGTGATGAGCGCTGCTCGGGATGCGAGGCCTGCGTAAACGTTTGCCCCTACTCAGCAGTGAGCATTGATGAAGACAAACACGTTGCGACGGTCAACGAGGTGCTGTGCAAGGGATGTGGTGCCTGTACAGTGGCCTGCAGGGCCGGGGCGATCGACACAAAAGGCTTCACCAACCAGCAGCTGCTGAAGGAGGTGGAGGCGATATGCTTCTGAATCAAAATTGTCCCGGCGAGGGCCAGGACCTGGCACCTGCGCCCGGACCGGACGGTGCGGGTTCTCCTCGGTCGGAGGGGGGCGAGGACTGGACCCCGAATCTGGTCGGATTCTGCTGCAACTGGTGCAGTTATGCCGGAGCGGACCTCGCCGGGATAAATAGACTGCAGTACCCGCCGAACCTGCGGATAATCAGGGTGCTGTGCTCGAGTCGCGTCAATCCCATGTTCATTCTCCGTGCGCTGCAGAAGGGTGCCGACGGCGTGCTTGTTGCGGGATGTCATCCAGGTGACTGTCACTACTCCACCGGAAACTACTACACCCGCCGGCGCTTTCACATTTTCCAGCGGCACCTTGAGTTTTTTGGCCTGGACCCTGCGAGGGTGCAGCTGGAATGGGTCTCCGCTGCCGAGGGCAAGCGGTTCGCCGATGTCGTGACGGAGATGACGGAACGAGTAAGAAAACTTGGACCCAATACGCGGTTTAGGAGCAATCTGCTATGAAAGACACTGTGCAAAAGCTGCGGAGGCGATCCGAAAAACTGCTGCGAAAGGGAGAGGTTCAGCGGGTACTGGGGTGGCGGCCCGGCAGACTCGCCTGGCAGAGTGCACCGACTGTCGCTGAGAGTGCTGAGGAAGTGCAGCGATTGGAAGTCGGTCCATTTTCCGCCGCTAATCTGACCAAATACCTCATCGATATAGTCCGACCGGAGCATCCCGCACGGGATGAGGAGCCGCCCGGACGTACGGCAGTTTGGGCCCGTGGCTGCGATGCGCGGGCCATCAATCGACTGATAGCCGACGGTGTACTGGACGAAGACGAAGTTATGGTGCTGGGTTTCAGCTGTCCGGGAATTGCTGACCGGGAGCGCGTCGGTGAGGTGGTCGACCTCGCCGGTG
>PWGR01000137.1 GCA_003554565.1 Clostridia bacterium | reverse complement strand
CGAGGTGACCGTAGGTGATTCCATCGGGTACACGATCACCGTGACCAACACCGGCGAGACTGATCTGGATTCGATCAATGTCGTTGACCCTCTGGTGCAGCTGAATGACGAGTCTCTCGATCTCGACGCGGGAGACAGCCGCACGTACGAGAAGACATATACCACCACGGCCGATGACATAGGCGATCTGGAGAATACGGTTGAGGTCACAGTTGCTGATCTGCAGGCTGAAGCTTCGGCTGAAGTCTCGGTGGTTGCCGAAGAAAGACCATCTACCCCGGCGACCCGGTATTACCGCCTCACCCTCAACGTCAGTCCCGAAGGGGCCGGCGTTGCCTCGGCTGACCCCGACCGCCACCGGTATGAAAGCGGGGCCACAGTTGATTTGAGTGCGGAGGCCAGCGAGGGATACGAGTTTTCCCACTGGAAAATCGAGGGCGAAGAGATAGACGAACGAGATCCCGACGTGGTTATGGATGGCCACAGGGAAGCCACTGCCCACTTTGACGCGGTGGTAGAGCGCGAGGAGCCCGAAGCCGAACCCCGGCCGGACATCAGCCTGACGAAAACCGCGGACGCGGATTTGGTCGAAGCTGGAGAGACGGTCACCTACACCGTGCTCGTGGAAAACACCGGCGACACCGACCTCACCGGCCTGAGGATTATGGACCCCCTGCTCGGCCCCGACTGGCCGAAGATCATTGCCGTACTCGAACCCGGAGAGCGCGTCGAACTCGATGGTGCGTACGAGGTACCAGGCGATTTCGAGGAGAGCGAGATAGTGAACACCGCGCGGGTAGTAACCCGGGAGGGTGTGACTGCCGAGGACAGTGCATCTGTCTCTGTGCAGGTCACAGAAAAAATCGATGCCGTCGAACCCGAAGCACCGCTGCCGCACACCGGTGGGAATAACGCAGCCTACGTACTGCTTGGAAGTGCTCTGCTTGCCGCTGGATGGATTCTGATAAGAGTGAGAGCATAGCATAGCCGGTGACCGAGCGAAAAATCATCACGGTGGGGCGGAAGGTCGCCATCTGACCTTCCGCCTCTCTTTGGGCCCGGCCTATCGTGGATCGAGGCCCGGGGAGTCAACGCGTTTCTGATTTGGTCCGCAGCAGCGTAGGAGGGTTTCTGAACCTTCACAATTGCTCAAATCGGCTGGATAGAGCCGGCCGATGACGATCCCACCAGAGCAGGCAGCGCGACGTCTTCCCGCACATTTCCCTGACGGAAAACTGACACTGCTGCTGCGAACCCGTTTGCGAAACCTCCGTACCTGTTCTAGACTAGCAGGGGTAAGAAGATCACGTATCTTAATTGCTTATTGAAGTATCGAGGTGAGGTAGGATTGGAAATTAGCCTGCTGCAGGCAGCGCTCACCGCTCTGGTGTTCTTTGTGGCCGCATTAGTGCACGGCATAGCGGGCTTTGGACTTGCCCAGATATCCATGGGACTAATGCCCCTGTTCAGAAGTGCTGCCCCGGCATCAGTCGTCTTCAGCATGGTATCAATCGTGACGAACGCCCGCGTGCTGTGGAGCGTCAGGCGGGACTTTAATTGGAAGGATTGGGCGATACCCGCCGCTGGCCTGGCTGTGGGTATGCCCGTCGGCATCTACTTCTTTCAGCATCTGAGCGAAGAACAGCTGAGACTCTTCATCGGCGCGACCCTGCTGCTGGCTGTAGCACTGGTTGTTATCATGAGACAGGTGTCCTTCGTCTCGCATTGGATCGGCGAAACCGGATTTGAACCAGGATGGACTGCGGGAGTCACCGCGGGCTTTCTTGCCGGGATCCTCGGTGGGGCCATAGCCATTCCCGGCCCGCCCATGATCATGTACGGGATCTTCATGGTAGCAGCTGGTCTCTGGAGTGGTCGACGCATGAAGGCGGCATTTACCGCCTTTTTCGGTACCGTACAGCTCTACCGTCTGGCCTCGCTGCTCATTGCGGGTGCGGTCACGGCACCGCTGGTGCTACAGGCGGCGATCAGTCTGCCGGCCCTGCTGCTGGGAGCGTGGCTGGGTATTCTCATCTTCCGATATATCCCGCAGGAGATCTTTCGCTGGGTCGTTCTCGCCCTGCTCACCGTTAACGCCCTGATCCTGCTCACCGGCTAACGGGCTAACGGTCAGACGGGCACCGGGAGGGGCTCCTGTTGTCTGTACCGAGACAGTGCACATCCTGATTCCTCTCTGCGCAGCACTACCGTACAGTCGTCTCCGAGCTCTGCAGTGCCCGGTCTTCATCCCCCTTCCCGTACATGGCCAGGAGCCGGCTACAGACCGCCGCGCCAATGATCACGGTCATGACAAAAGGAACATACGCACCGAAAAGACCGACCAGGTAGCCGGCCAGCGGCACGGAGACCGCGGCCGTGAGCATGCTCAGCGTACCCAGCGCCCCCAGGGCCCGACCGCGCACCTCGTCGTCTATGGCCACCACCCGGAAGGCACCGAGGCTGATGAGGGAGAACTGGAAGCTCACGCCTATGAGCATGTAGGAGGCGATGATCAGCGGGGTGCTGGTCTGCACGGACCACAGGAGAAAAGCCACTCCGAATGCCGTGATGCTGGCGGCCAGCGTGCGGTACGACCCGAAACGCTCCACCACCGACCCCGCAAGCGGGCTGATTATGACGCCGCATGCCGCACCGATTGCATAGTAAGTGTTGATCTGCACCCGCGTGAGGCCCATAATGTCGTTGGCGTGCAGGGCCATGAACGGTCCCCATTTGGTCAGCATCAGGGCCACCTGGCAGCCGACTGCCACCAGGGTCACCGACAGCAGCCTGCCCCTGATGACCTCCGAGAAGGCGAAGCCTACCGTACCGGCCGAATCGGGGCGGGTCTCCCGCAGCATCCGCCGCCGAATTATGCCTGCGCCGAACCACAGCCCGGCGGCCAGAAGCAGCAGCTGCTGGGTGCCGGTGGCTTCGATTATCCGCGCCCCCACCAGCGGAGCGACGGCCGCCGCCAGGGTGATGCTCAGCTCCACAAAGCCAAAGGCGCGTCCACGTCTCCGGGCATCGACCGACTCGCCGATGATGGAAGAGAAGACCGGCATCTGGCTCCCGTGGCTGGCGTGAAAGATCATGTAAAGGAGAAGGAATGGTATCCACCAGGTGGTGAAGGAGGCTGCGACCAGGGCAAACGCACCGATGAAACAGGCATAGACCATAACCGGAACCCGGCCGAAGCGATCGGACCATTCCCCGCCCAGGTACTGGCTGAGGGCCGCGGCCGTTGTCCAGGCTGCGGCCGAGATGCTGATGTTCAGGTCTGATGCCCCGAGATCCCGGAAGATCAGCGCCAGGATGGGCAGAAACAGCATCCTGCTGCCCACGCACATGCTCGTGGTGATGGCCATCCCGGGAACATTGCCCCACTGCTTCAGCCTGCGGAAGATCATCATACGCATGCCCTCCCTGCCGCTTCCGCCGTCTCCACCGGCAGCCTGCCCGGTGCCGGACGCCAGCACCCCTGATGCACAAGTGCCGACTGCTCCCCCGTCCCCCCACTACTGCATGATACTGCGTATTCCCGCAATTCCTCCAGCTTGGATTACAGCGCGGGAGGCCGCGCAGATGCCCATAGGCATGGCGGCGTCTGCCTCTGCTGAACGCAGCCAGCATTCATTGGGGAGATGGAAGTAAAATGGAGGGTCCGTGTCGACATACGCGGGTGGTTGAGCCGGAAGTGTCCCCGGTCTGCCCGACCCCGACGTCGCCCGGCAGCCGTTCTCCCCGGGGGTGCAGGCGGGGAGCGTCGACCCGGGAGGCGAGAACGCGGTTACCGGCGGCCCCTCAACTGCGCCTGAGGCACAGAAGCATTCCGCTGACGATGTCTTCGCCCCTTTACTTCCTTGCCTGCGCGGTGCCGTCCGCTTTTCCGGCTAGCACAGGTGCTGCTCCAGGGCGTCCAGGGCGGCGCGG
>PWGR01000131.1 GCA_003554565.1 Clostridia bacterium | reverse complement strand
TTTTGCTTTCGCCTCTGAGCAGGGGAGCAGTATCCTAGTCGGTGTCGCACTGTCTTAAAGCGGGCCTAAAAACCCGCTCAGGGCACATCGATGAAGTCTCTGGTGCTCGCTGCTGACGCCCAGTCAGGGGTGGGTGCTGGGGGAGAAGCGGAGTGGGGTGCCCCGCAATGGCATGCGGTCAGTATCCCTACTCTGTGTGGAGGCCCAACTTCGTGGTGAAGAGCCCTCGCGTTCCAGCTACGGGTTGGCGTTATACCTGCATGCGGGACGACTGTGTGCAGCGTAGCCCGCCCTGAGTGGGGAGGGGTGAGGTGGATCTACCCTGCGACTGAAAGGCCTTCGGTCGCTGGGTACTGTTCACCGAAACCCTCCTTGCAAAAAGGACTAGGACAGATGCGAGCCGTCGAGGAAAGCTCCTAGGCTGCAGTCGCTGACGAGCGAGCCGGGGATTGAAGTGCGTACTGAGTGGTGATCCAGTGCCGGTTGTGGAGACGGACCGGAGGAGAGTCTAAGGGGAAACCGCTTCTCGGTGACGGGAAGTGCTCGCCTGGGAAATCCTACTGGACCTAAGTCGCAGCATTTATCCGGCGCGCTTCCCCTGCTCGGAGGCAAGCCTTTTCACTTGACGGAATGGGTCGGAGTGAATCGTGTGAGCCGTCATCCGCGTCGCAGACAGACCAATCCCCTGACTCGAGGCCTTATCTTCGGGCTCCTTGCCTTTTTTCTCGCCCTCTTTGTCAGTTTTCCCTCACGTGAAGCGGCAGAACGCCTGAACATATCCGGGGCCTCCCTGATTCTTCTGTTCATAGTCGCATTGGGAGTGTTGTTTGATATGATAGGAGTTGCGGCGGCCAGCGCCCGTGAGGAGCCTTTCAATGCCATGGCGGCACGCCGGGTTCGCGGGGCCAGGCACGCCCTGGATCTGGTGCACAACGCCGATACCGTAGCGGCGGTATGTGCAGACATGGTGGGAGACATAGCCGGGACGGTAAGCGGTGCAGCCGCTGCCGCAGTGGTGTTCAGGGCCATCGCGGTGGCGCCCCAGCTCACCCCGCTGCAGACAGTGGCTGACGCGGCAGTAGTTGCGCTGGCTGCGGGTCTGACCGTGGGAGGTAAGGCCGCCTGCAAGGTTTACGCCCTCCGCTCGTGGACACAGATTCTCCTGGCGGTGGGCAAGCTGATGTGGTGGCTGGAGAGATACCTGCACATCAGGTTCTTTGCGGCTACCCGCACAAGGAGGGAACGACGGAGATGAACCAGGATGAACAGATTCTCCCTTACATAGAGTCACCCGCGGATGTCCGCATGCTGGATGCCAGGCACCTGCGGCAGCTGGCCGAGGAGGTACGCAGGCATATCATTGACACGGTCTCTGAGACCGGGGGGCACCTGGCACCCAACCTCGGGACTGTGGAGTTGACCCTGGCCCTGCACAGCATCTTTGAAAGCCCCTGGGACAGGATCGTTTGGGATGTGGGGCATCAGTCTTACACGCACAAGCTGATCACCGGTCGGCGAGAGGAGTTTTCCACGCTGCGCCAGTCCGGTGGCCTGAGCGGTTTTCCGAAGCGGAATGAGAGTCCTCACGACCCGTACGAGACAGGGCACTCCAGTACTTCAGTAGCCGCAGCTCTGGGGATGGCGATTGCCAGCGACCGAAGGGGCGAGGATCGCGAGGTGGTCGCGGTCATCGGCGATGGTGCCCTCACGGGGGGTCTGGCATACGAGGGCCTGAACAATGCGGGGGACATGGGAGTGGACCTGACGGTGGTGCTCAATGACAACAGCATGTCCATCGCTCCCAATGTGGGCGCGATGTCACGGTACCTGACGCGCCTGCGGACCGAGCCCGCGTATCACCGGCTGCGGGATGACGTGGAGAATCTCGTCAACAGCATTCCGCGCGTCGGCCGACCGGTAGTTGACAGCATGAAGAGGGTCAAGGGCGGCCTCAAGTATCTACTGATCCCTGGAATCATATTTGAACAATGGGGATTTACGTACCTCGGGCCGGTGGATGGTCACGATATAGAAGCGACCATGGAGGTCCTGCAGAAGGCGAGAGATATGGAGGGGCCGGTTTTGGTGCATGCGGTCACCGTCAAGGGCCGGGGTTTCGAGCCTGCTGAGAAGGAACCGGATAAGTTTCACGGGCTGGGGACCTTCAACGCGGAGACGGGAGCACGTCCCTCCTCGTCTTCTGTCAAATACACAGGCGTCTTCGGCGATGAGCTGGTCCGCCTGGCGGAGGACGACGATCGTATCTTAGCTATCACCGCCGCGATGCCCGATGGGACCGGACTGGACGGCTTTGCCAGTCGTTTCCCCGGGCGTTTCTTCGATGTGGGTATTGCCGAGCAGGCAGCAGTGACCCTGGCGGCGGGTATGGCCGTGGAGGGTATGCGTCCGGTCGTCGCTGTATATTCCACTTTTCTGCAGCGAGCCTATGATCAGGTGGTTCACGATGTTGCTCATCAGGATCTCAATGTGGTGTTTGCCATAGACCGGGCGGGCCTCGTGGGGGCAGATGGCGATACACACCAGGGGTCCCTGGATGTGGCCTATCTGCGGCACGTCCCCAACATGACGGTCATGGCCCCGGCTGATGAGAACGAGCTGCGCCATATGCTGACCACGGCAGTGAGATGTGAGGGCCCGGCTGCGGTTCGATACCCGCGCGGGACCGGGTGGGGCACTTCCATGCAGGGGCCGGTCCGGACCATTCCGGTCGGCAAAGGTGAACTGCTGCGCTCGGGCGATGATGCCGGGATTGTGGCCTTTGGTCACCCGGTCCGGGCCGCCGAACGAGCCGGGGAGAAACTGGCCGCCGAGGGAATCGAATCTGCCGTGGTTAACGCCCGGTTCGCCAAGCCCCTGGACGAGTCCCTGATTCTTTCGGTGGCGGAGAGAGTGCCTGTCCTGGTGACAGTGGAGGAGGGCACAATCTGCGGTGGTTTCGGGAGTGCAGTGCTGGAACTGTTAAGTGAGAATCTGTCCCGCGGTTCCATGCCGCAGGTGTGCAGGCTGGGTCTTCCTGATGACTTTATTGAACACGGTGACCAGGAGGACCAGCGCGCTCACTACCGCCTCGACACAGCCGGGATTTATGGCGCGGTGAAAGACTGTGTGAAAACGGGGTTGTGAGCTGGCAATGTGGAAGAGGTGGCCCGACAGGTGATTCGGCTCGATGTGCTGCTGGCGGAGAAAGGACTGGTTTCGTCCCGCAATCGGGCGCAGAGGATCATCAGAGAGGGCGCTGTTGAGGTGGATGGGCGACCGGCCACAAAGCCCTCCGCGCCCGTTCCGCCCGGGGCCGATGTGCGGGTCCTGGCAACCCCTCCGTATGTGAGCCGGGCAGGTGAGAAGCTGGCCTTTGCAATCGACCGCTTCTGTCTCGATGTTCGCGGGCTGAATGTACTGGACGGCGGTGCTTCCACCGGGGGGTTCACTGACTGCCTGCTGCAGCACGGAGCCCGATCAGTATGTGCCGTCGACGTGGGCAGGGAGCAGTTGGTCGGAAAACTCCGGGAGAACCCACGTGTGCAGTCCCTGGAAGGTACTAACCTGAGATGGCTCCGTCCCGCGGATGTGCCTCGGTCTCCATTTGATATGGCTACAGTTGATGTTTCCTTCATCTCGCTCTCTCTGGTGCTTTTTGCGGTGGGGGACATGCTGAAGTACAGCGCGCCGGTGGTGGCCCTCGTTAAGCCGCAGTTCGAAGTCGGTCCCAAGCGGGTTAAAAGAGGTGGGCTGGTACGGGACTTCCGGGCGCACTGCGATGCACTCAACGGGGTACTCTCCGCAGCGCGGGCGGCCGGTTTCTGTGTTTGTGATATAATGCCGTCTCCCCTGGTGGGCAGCGCCGGGAACCGGGAGTTTTTGGCCCTACTGTGGACCCCCCCGCAGCCACACGACCGGCCGGTCGTGAGCCCGGAGCAGCAGGAAGGGTACGTGGTCGAGT
>PWGR01000054.1 GCA_003554565.1 Clostridia bacterium | reverse complement strand
TCTCATGGGCATGTAGGCTGAACCCCACCCAATCCGCCTGGCGTCGGGCATCATCGATCCATTTGCAGATCTCCTGCAGGTCACCCTGGTGCGGCCGGGTGGTCACATTCACCTCGCTCCCCTCGTGAAACGCGGTGCTTCCCGCACCGGCGCGCATGCTGCGGAGGCTGACATCCTCACCCTCATCGAGTTCTCCTCCCTCGAGCATCTCCTGCGCCCGCCGCAGCTGATGCATGGCACCGGAAGGCAGCGTTATCTCAACCTGGTGCCGGAGCCCGCTGAGTCCAGGATTGCCCGGCATATCCGACCTCTGGCGCCCGGCCAGGGCGGACAGGCGAAAAGTGGAGCTGGCAGCCAGAAGCGCAATTCTGCCCTGGGCAGTCTCCAAGTATGCCGGCGCCCTGGCTTCAGCACGATTCATACCTGTCCCCGCGTATGTGAGTCTCCTTTTGCGCAGCTCCCTTATTGTGGACTCCAGCCCCCCTATCCCGTAATCCAGGGTGTGGTTATTTGCGGTACTCAGCATTTGAAAGCCCATCCATTGCAGGTCATCTAAAATTTCAGGAGCCGCACGCATCCACGTCCCACCACTCTGCGCAGCAGGGGGAGATTCGTAGTCATGAATGAGTACCTCAAGGTTAGTGAATGCTGCATCGGCACTGCGAATCAAGTCCACCAGCTTCGTAAACCAGGGCTCATCACAGACAGACATTCTGCGTGTAACCAGGCTGTCGCCAGTTGCCGCCAGTGTTAGATTCCCGCATTCGGCCCGGTAAAGCTTCATCACTCAACACCTCCCGTATTGGATGCACCAGTGCCCGGTATCCATCGGGGCGAGACCCCTGTGGCCACCGGAGCTGCAGCACTTTCGAATGACTGGTCAATGAGTGCATAGCTACGCACGCAGCACCTCACCCGGAAGCCTTCCCGTATGCTCTTCATCTCTGATTACCGCCTCGCCGGACACCATGGTCAGCTCGATGCCGCGCGGGAAATGAAGTGGGTCGGGGAAATCACCTGGATAATCAACCTCCGCGGGATCCATCACGACCAGATCGGCACAGAGACCAGGTCGGATCAACCCTCGATCACCCAGGCCAAGTGCAGATGCCGGAAGGGACGTGCACTTTCGTACGGCTTCCTCGAGACTCAGCACAGACATCTCACGAACATAGTGCCCGAAGAGGCGCGGGTAAGTGGCCAGACCTCGCGGATGAATTGGTTCGTCCGGCAATCCGTTCAACGCATCGGAATCAGTGGATATCATCGACAACGGATGGGTCATGATCCTGGCAATGTCGTCCTCATGCATGGTATTTCCGCAGGCGCGGGTCTGCCCACGGTCATGCCGTATGATCTCGCAGGCCGTATCGAGAGGGTCAGATCCTGCTTCTTCGGCAATATCCAAGATGGTTCGATGGTGGAGATCTTCCCGCAGCGAAAACACCACCGTGTGATTTGCCCAACCGCGAACCTTCACGGAGTTGGTCCACCCCGGGACCCCGTGCTCTATATCATGCCGGATCCTGTCGCGGATGTCGGGATTCTCCAGGCGCTCTACCATGGCATCAATGCCATCTTCGTGCACCCAGGGAGGGAGTACTTTCTTGTGCAGCGGACCTACACCTGAATATTTCCAGGGATACACATCACATAGGACCTCCAACCCTTCCTCTCGAGCCTCGTCCAGCATCGACAGAATTTCCCGTGACCAGCCCCACTGTTCACGGGGCATCTTCAGGTGAGAGATTACTGTACGGCAGCCCGAATCCCGGGTCACCTGTATACTTTCCCCCACCGCCTCGCGAATGCCGCTTTGCTGATCTCGCATGTGCGTCATATGTACGGCAGGTCGTGCCGCCCGCATTAGTTCGCTTACTTCCGCGGTACGGGCATTGCGTCCCGGCGCGTACTGCAGACCGGTAGTAACTCCAAAGCACCCATCCCGCCTTGCCTCTCGCACCAGTTCACACATTTTCTCCATTTCACTTTGCGACGGATCGACGCGCTCGCCCCCATCGCCTTCCGCCCCCATAACCGAGCCACGCACCGCTCCGTGCCCGACAAAAGGAGCAATGTTGATGCCGATACCGCGGGATTCCAGGTCTGCGAAAAGCTCTGCAAAGCTGCTCCAGCTGTCCTCTTCCCCATCCTGTCGGGTGGGCACGGGACTGGAACCACAGGTACCCACGGCCTGGGTGGTAATACCCTGCCTCACAGCTGTCTCAGCCCTGTTGTGCTCGGCAATAGTGCGGTCCGTATGGGAGGGGATGTCTATGATTCCCGGCATTACCACTTGTCCGTCGGCGTCATGCACGCATTCCGCCGGTTCATCAATCTCCGTAGCCACCTGAACGATGCGCCCGCCGGCCACGGCTACATCAGCCCTGAACCACGGACTGCCCGTACCGTCCACAACCGTTCCATTCTTGATGAGCCATTCAATCACGACCTTTGCTCAGCTCCTCCCGAATGCATAGGTACTACCGTCGATTTTGCAATACCGTCTTCGCGGCATTTCCCGGATGTCCTGCACGGAATATGCGGAATATGTGCAGCATGCAACTTCTGTTCATATTCTGCTGCTGCCCAATCCCTATCCTGCATGAGCTGCTGGCAGTAGTTTCGCGTGTATATCAGGAAATGCATCATCTTGGCCTCTTTTCCCCGACCCCTCCTGTACTGTGGACAGTCCTGAACGGCTTGTTGCTCGTTAATTGGAGTCCTCCCCGAAAACTGATGTTCCTGCGGCGTGATTCGAAAGGCCGAGTCAATCTTGATCAACCTTCTGACGAGAAACGTATCGTGTTAAAATGGCGATGTGATGCAGTCCCTGCAAGATGGACAGGGATGCCGGGCTCCAGTGACCTTTCAATGGCAGCTGGGGGGCTGTTCGGTCAACTGCCGCCTGCGAAAAAATGGGGAACTCCCCTTCTCGCCGCGGCACTGAAATTTTTTGTAACTCGCGCGATGTGCATGAAGGGAGACCGACTGATGTTTGACCTGGTGGTGAGCGGCGGATACGTCATTGATGGCTCCGGAGGACCCGGATTTCTGGGTGATGTTGGCGTACAGAGTGGAAAAATTGTCTCTGTCAGCGGTGATTCAGGTACGCTCCGCGGCAGAGAAATAATAGACGCCTCGGGATACGTAGTTTCTCCGGGATTCATAGACATCCATACTCACGCCGACAGAGACATCATCACACACCCGTATGCAGAAAACTACGTCACGCAGGGTGTCACGACCGTGATCGGAGGAAACTGCGGGGGATCCATGGCCCCGCGAGGAAAAGACCCCGAAGCATACCGGAAAGGGAAAGGCCCCAGCCATGGCACTATGCGGGCATTTCTCGACGCAGTAAGGGACAGTCGCCCGGGGATCAACTTCGCCACATTTGTCGGACAGGGAAACATCCGTGCGGCAGTTCTGAAAAAAGAGGACCGGGATCCGACGGCCGAAGAGATGGAACGAATGAAAGAGGAGCTGCGCACCGCTGTAGAAGAGGGTGCGGTTGGAGTTACCTCTGGGCGACGTTATATGCCCGGCTGCCTGGCCAGCGACGATGAAATTTTGAAGCTCATGAGTGCCCTCTCCCCGTACGGGCTGGTCTACTCATCTCACCTCAAGAACCAGAATGATGACCTCATCCCCTCCATTGAGGAGCTTTACGAAGTGGGACTGGCCAATGACATACCAGTGCAGCTGACCCATCTCAAAGTGGGCGGACAGAATAACTGGGGTCAGGCATCTCGCGTGAGCCGGATGATGGAAGAAGGGCGCCGCCGCGGCATAGATGTTACAGCCGATGTCTACCCTTATACTTTCAGCGGCAGCATGGCCCGACGGCTTTCGGAAGAAGAGGCTGCAGAGGCCCTCCGGAAAGTCGACCTGAACCACGTCGACCTTAACTCCGTCATCGACG
>PWGR01000092.1 GCA_003554565.1 Clostridia bacterium | reverse complement strand
TGATCCTGGTCTCCGGCTTGAGAGCCGCTGCCGCCACAGCAATGCCGGAAATGAGTCCCCCTCCACCCACAGGAACCACGATTGCGTCGACATCCGGCAGATCAGTGATGATTTCTCTCCCGACCGTGCCGGCCCCGGCGATGACCCGCTCATCATCGAATGCATGGATGAATACAGCGCCGGTGTCAGACTCAATGCGCCGGGCCAGCTCGTAACAATCGTCAAAGATTGCCCCGTGCAACCTGACATCTGCACCATATGATCGGGTTGCCGCCACCTTCGATATGGGTGTGCGCACCGGCATGACCACCGTCGAGGCCAAGCCGGCCCGTGCAGCGGCATAGGCCACTCCCTGCGCGTGATTCCCTGCGCTTGCCGCCACGACACCGGGGCAACCAGATACCGGATCGAGTGAGGCCACGAAATTGTAGGCACCCCGGATCTTGAAGGAACCTGTCCGCTGCACATTCTCCGGCTTCAAATAGACATCGGTCCCGGACAGTTCACTCAATGTGCGAGAGGAAGTCAGCTCCGTCCGGTGAATAATGTCCTGCAGGCGATCAGCCGCCCGCGTAATGTCCCCGACTGCTACCAAGAACGTTCACTCCATGTAACTGGTCGGCCACCCGGCCAGCTCACCCCGGGGACTTCCACTGCACCCACCACCCGGCTGGATATCGTCATCTTAGGGTATTCCCGACCTCTCCGTCGGCAAAAGCGTCACCGAGCAAACGGACAAACTGCTCCAGATCTCCGCTGCTCACCGCATAGCGGGGGACGGAATCAGCCGGTGTTTCCGGGGTTACCGGCGCAGGTACGGTTTCAAACAGCAATTCAAAACCCAGTTCATCAGCGATATCCTTGGTCTGTGCGGTGGCTATGCCGTAGGGCCACGCCAGTGCATTTACCGGGCGTCGGGTCTGCATCTGCAGGTAGTCGCGGCTGCGCCTGAGATCCCACTCAATCCTCGCCCGGTAGTCCTCCTCATGTTCTCCCGGTTCCGGCATCACCGCCGCACCGTCATCCCGCCAGTGATGCAGGTCGTACGTGTGCGAGCCAACATCAAAGAGATCATCGTACTCCAGTACACTGCGAATCTCCCGGAAACTCATGTGTGGGAAATTGGTCTCGATCTGTGCCAGGCTGGGCCGGTAAGAGACAATGGGGAAAACCACCGCCGGCACACCGTGTTCGCGGAGCACCGGAAATGCGTGCTCATAAAAGGAGCGGTACCCGTCGTCAAATGTTATCAGCACGGCGCACTCGGGGAAATTCCCCTCGCGATGACCGGCAGCAAACTCCTCCAGGGTTAAAAATATATAGTCCTCCTGCACCATGTACTCGATCTGGCGCGCAAAGTCCGCCCGGGAAATCTCCATCGCAGAACCGGCATCTCCCTCGACGATATGATGGTAGGCCAGGACCGCCGCTGCATTGTCATTACTCTCACCCTGATCGATAGGCGCAATCAGGGCCACCCGGCCGGCTTCGTCGAGATACCCTTGCACCATCCTGCCATCTGAGGATTCGGCCGGATCCCCATCGGCGGCAATAAGGTCTGCAGCGGGGGCAAACCTCATCCCGGAAATCTGCAATTCGTCCTCATCGATGATCACCAGCTCACCCTCGGTGATCCGCTCCTGGGCAAATGCCTGCGCTTCGCCCAGCGGAGCGGGAGCCCCGGATCGGTGCAGGATCATAAGGGAAGAATGAAACAGCTCCGCTGCCGTCCCGCGGGTCAGCTCAGCCTCGGGGTCCTCCGGTGCAGTCTGCACCAGGCCGATGCCGATTGCCGCATCGAAAAGCTCCTCGCTGGATTCCCACTCGTAGCCCAGCAGGCGCATCAGGCCGCCGATTGCCTCCTGGTACAGCACCGGGACTTCCCATCCCCCGTTCCACTGCACCAGGCCCCGCAACCGGGCAACAGCGAGCGGCCCTCTCGCCCAGGAAGGTGCATCCGAAAAGGCCGAACTGTTCTCCAGTCTCTCGGCCAGGGCCGCATCTTGCATCACACTCACCGCCATCCGGGCAAAGGCGGCGCGACTGAGGGGTTCATCCGGGCGCACTGAACCATCCCCGTACCCCTGCATGATTCCCAGTACCCCAAGAGTAGACATGGCGTAGAAAACGTCCTCGCCGGGTTCAAGGTCGGAAAACCGGACTGACTCCAGGGGATCGGACGGACCTTCAGCCCGCACCAACGCCGGCGACAGCAAACAAAGCAAGACTGAACCGAAAATGACTGCCCGCATTATGGACCCGATGATTATCCCCCCACTTCCCCCTTAGCATCTCGCACTGCTCGACGCGCATCCATGCTTTCACTTAGTTCGCGTCATGGAGCAATATTCCTCTGATGTTAACCCACGGTGACATCCCCGGGCAGGATACCGCCGGGACACGTGTGCCGCCCGACCCCATAGCTGCGGGGCCGGGCGGCACTTGGAGGGGGGGTACTCTTTGCGTGTTTAGCCGCCGGCAAAGCCGTACGACAGAATAAGCTGGTCCTCATCCTCCAGGGGGGTATCCTCTCCCGCCATCAGACTGATGCTCTGCGTCCTGTCACCGCGCCGCAAAAACACCAGGTAGCTCTTCATGGTGGACTCTCCCGCGCCGGCAGCCCGGGCGAGCTCAGCCAGGGCGTCACCTGCTGTTGCCCCGCGGGGAAGATGAAGTACCAGCTCGGATTTTTTGAGCTCCAGTCTGAGCATTCCGGTGATCAGGCACTTGACGCGCACTGCGAAACCTCCGCCCTACTCCAGATCGAAGCCCTTACTCAGCAGCTCTTCCTTTATCTCCGTCAGCTGAAGATCATCGAGAAGCTCCCTCTTCGGCCAGCCGCGTTCGTTGTCCCAGCGCCGGTCCTCATAATATTCATCCAGCATCGGCTCCAGCTCGAAGACCAGGCCAGCCGACGGTCCGCACTCGTCAGGAAGGGGTTCATTCAGGAAGCGGTCCGGCAGGCGGTCATCCTCGCGGGTAATGCCCTCACGAACGCAGAAGGCCCTCTCGGTGTTTATGATGCGCTCGCCGGCCTTTCTCACATCATCGCCGGTGAGGTCCCAGCCGGTGACCGCGTTAATGAACCTGGCAGCCATTGTAAATGGCATGGCCTCCATGCAAATGGCAGTGTTCTTGCAGACGTTGAGACTATCTATGACTGCACACCACTCCTCGAAGTACCGTACCAGCCTGCCCTTACCCTCATGCTCGTGCGGGTAGGCGGCCTTGGGCGTGCCGAAGCGCCGTATGCTTTCCTCTTCATCTTAACTCATCTCAAAGAAGGGCTCTGCCCTCAGATGGTCGCCACCGCGGCTGGCCACACAATAGCCCAGCCCGTAGCCCTTCAGTCCGCGCGGCTCTCCCTGAATGATCTCCAGGCCCTTTACGTGCATGGCGTACTGCTCGGCCCCATCGCATATTTTCTTCGCGGCCTCGTGGGCCCCATCCGCAAGCAGGTCACCCACACCCTCGCGATGGGCGATTTTGTCAATCAGGGTGAGCATGGCTTCTGCGTTGCCCCAGGATAGATCCAGGCCATCCACATCGTCCGGCCCTATCATGCCCCGGTCGTAAAGCTCCATGAGCATGGCGATGCACTCACCGGCCGTCAGGGCGTCCATGCCGTAACGATTGCACATGTCATTGGCCTTCAGAGCGGCGGCCAGATCCTCGTTGCACAGCCGCGCGGTGAAGACACCGAGGGGTTCAAACTCGGGACCTTCTGCCGACAGGCCCGCATGCTCCCCATCGGGGACAACAAACCAGCGGCTGCACGGGGCGGTACAGGCGAAGCAGGCCCGGTTCTTCACATTAAACTCCTCGGCCAGCCGCTCGCCGCTGACCTTGTCTGCGGCGGGAAAGACACCGGTGAGGAAGTGCTTGGTCACCAGTATGCCCATGGCGTTGAGAGCCGTCACCAGGCGGGTAGTGCCCATGCGGTTACGTGATTCGTAGTCGGGATGGTTGAATATCATCTCGTCCAGCTCGTCCAGCAGATCGCGG
>PWGR01000103.1 GCA_003554565.1 Clostridia bacterium | reverse complement strand
CCTCACCCCTCGAGGGGATGGCGATAAGCCCGTCGCAGGTCTCACTGAGAAGGCGGGGAATACCGGTCGACTCTGACCCCACGCACAGGGCCACCGCCCCTGAAAGGTTTGTGTCGTATAGATCCCCGCCGTCCGGGTCACCAGCGAACACCCATATCCGGCGTTCCTTCAGGTTCTGAACCGTGCGCACGAGATTCGTGACCTGCGCAACTGCCATGTGCTCTGTCGCCCCGGCCGAAGCCTTAACCACCGTCGGGGTCACCGGCGCGGCGCGGCGCTTCGGCAGGATCACCCCGTGCACTCCGGCCTCGACAGCACTGCGGATCAGGGAACCGAGGTTCTGCGGGTCCTGGATGTGAGCCGCAACCAGAAGAAAAGGCTCCTCTCCCCTGCTGCGTGCCAGATCTATCATCCCATCTACCGAACGGTACGGGTAGGGGCGCGCCAGCGCAAGAACTCCCTGATGCACACGAATCTCGGCACGGGAAGCCAAGAAGTCTTGCGAGACCTCCCGCAAATCCACTCCGGCGGCACGGGCCAGGCGGGCCAGCCGCCGCATACCGCTCCCACTGCCCCGCGCCACGTAAATCTGATGCACGGGACGGAGGCGGGCGCGAAGGGCCTCTTCAACCGGTCTCAAACCTACGATCTGCTCTTCCGCCAGATCAACTCACCCTTCCTCACAGTCCTGCGGCCCGGTCCTGGCGGTTCGATAAGGCAGGCGATCCATAATCACCTGGTCGATGCGACCGCAGGAGTGATCACCCTCGTGACAGAGCCCCTTCCCCTCACACGGCGGCCCAGAATTGGCAAAAAGATGCGGTGCCAGGGGATGGAGCTCGTCCAGAATGCGCTGCGCAAGAGTCCGGATCTCCCACTGGGCACGGGTACACATCCGTATCTCGAACCATTCAAGCCACGCCCTCGCATTCTTGGACATAACGATACTGCTGGCGGTCGCCTGCGGCAGAACGAACCGGGCGTCTTCCCGCGGTACGCCGGCCTCGCGCAGTCGTTCATATAACTGCCTCGACTCCGCCATGTGCTGGCGAAAATCTTCTTCCAGCTTGGGATCCCTCTTTATGGAGGGAGGTGTTACATGGCGAAAACCCCGCTGGCTGATATAGCGCTGCGATTGCTGGGAGTAACTGGCGATGCGCGACCGAACCAGCTGGTGCGAGGCGGACCGGCTCAATCCTTCTATACCCACAGTGAAGCTGGCGTGCTCAAGCGGCGACATGTGACCGCGCTCTCTCAGCATACGGATCATGCGGGCGGTCTCCTCCTCATCCATGATCTCCCCCAAGTCCGCAATCTCAGCCGGCGAGTAGCAAAGACGAGCTGCCACGGCCACCGTACGGTCTGGATCCCTGGTGTGGTCAATCACATCAACCCGCATGGTCATCTCTCCTCCTGATTCTCGTACCCTCCGGGGTGTCTTCTAACTTGATGCCCAGCTCCTTCAGACCGTCACGAATCTCGTCAGCAAGATCGAACAGTTTGCTTTCGCGTGCAGTCTCCCGTACATGGACCAGGAGTTCGAGGAGATCATCGGTTATGTCCTGCGCCTGCACGCCGGCGGGCTGTTGATCGGGCCGGGCTCCCTCCCGCGGCCAGATGCCCAGTACCCGGGCGCAGATCTCGATCTGGTCATACAGGTCCGAAAGCGCACGGTATACCTCCGCGCTCAATACGAAGTCGGGAGCGTTAATCACTGAGTTTGCTCCCCGCACCGCCTCAAAGAGGGCCCCGAGTGCACGCGAAGTGTTGAAGTCATCATCCATGGCGGCGCAGAAATCACTGCGCAGGCGCTCCGCCCAGGCCGAGATAGGCTCGGCCTCCTCCTCGGCCAGCAGAACTTCCTCCCGGGGCGAAGAGTCAAGAACTTCCCGCAGGCCCCGTACGGAATTAACAAAGCGTTTCCATGCTCTTTTCGTTTCTGTCACCCGCTCCCGGCTGTAAGTCAGCGGTTTTCCATAATGGCCGCTCAACAAAAAGTGACGCAGGACCTCGGCACGGAATTCGTCCAGCAGCTCCCGTACAGTAACGAAGTTGCCCAGGGATTTAGACATCTTCCCGTCCTCACCAGTAATCATGCCATGGTGTATCCAGTACCGAACGAAGGGCTCATCACCCTGGTGGGCCTCGCTCTGCGCGATCTCGTTCTCATGATGGGGAAAGATCAGATCAGTTCCGCCGCCATGCATATCGAACCCGAAGTCCAGATAACGGAGAGACATTGCCGAACATTCGATATGCCAGCCGGGCCTGCCGGGGGCCCAGGGAGATCTCCAGCTTTCCATGCCCTCCGGTGCCTTCTTCCACAGCGCAAAGTCGGCGGGGTGCTTCTTTCTCTCATCCACCTGCACCCGGGAACCGGCGACGAGTTCGTCTTTGGATTGGCCGGACAGCTTCCCGTATTCAGGATAGGTCTGCACATCAAAATAGACCTCACCGTCGATCTCGTAGGCATGTCCTTTCTCTATGAGTCCCTCAATCATGGCTATGATGTCATCCATGTGATCGGACACCCACGGATACTCGTCTACCGGGGCTACCCCGAGCTCATCCATGATCTCGTCATAATCGTCATGGTACCTCTCCGCCAGCTCGCGTTCGCTCACGCCCTCCAGAGCGGCTCGCGCCGCTACCTTCTCATTTACATCAGTGACATTCTGCACTGCCCTGACCCGATAACCCCGGTACTGTAGGTAACGGATCACCGTATCCCAGAACACAGAGGGGCGAGCATGGCCCAAGTGTGTATCACTGTACGGGGTAACACCACATATGTACATCTGTACCGTACCGGGGTCTCTGGTGGTGAATTCCTCTCTGCGCCCGGACAGGGTGTTGAAGACTCGCAGACTCAAATCGCTGCCACCTCCTCGTCGATAACAACTGAATTCCAGATGCTCAGAAGGTGTCCCGCCGCTTGACCCCGGGCCGGGTCGATGCCGCGGCGGGAACACACTTTACTCTGTCAATCCGCCAGCACGGACACCTCAACCTCCACGACTCCGGCACCGGCCATTCCGAGCTGAACCGCCGCCGCCCGGGAGAGGTCAAGGTCCCTCCCGGACACAAACGGTCCCCGGTCGTTCACCCGCACACGCACCGACTCCGCGGTGACGGGGTACGTTACTTGGAGAACCGTACCGAACGGCAGGCTCCTGTGTGCGGCAGTGAGCTGCTCCGGATCGTATATATCTCCACTGGCCGTTCGCCGGCCCGCAAAACGATCAGAGTACCACGATGCCACCATAACGTCAGGGTCTCCGCCATCGGGTTCTTCATCTTCTTTCCAGTCCGCCCAATCATCCGGTATTTCGCTGAGCGGGGGCAGCCCGAGAGCCCCCCGCAGGTGCTCACTCCAGACTCGCGCCAGCCCGAATCGGGTGGTCTCATTGTGTTCTGCGGTCGTGCCGTCGGCGGTGATAATTACCCGGCCATCGGCTACCACGGCAACAGACTCGCTGTCCAGGCGCTCAGGACGGATGCTCTCCAGAGCCTGCTCCTCACCCAGAAGAGCGCGCAGCCGCCGGGCAGCAACTTCGCCGCGGCCGGCGGCAGTAATTCCCCCATATGGAGCCCTAATGCGGGCCACGATCTCCTCATCAACGCGCAGTTTCGAGATTTCACCGTTATCAGAGTCTAGGGTCTCCGCCTTTATGTCGCGATGAGTGACCTCCACCTGATTCACGACGTCGATGGCGAAACTCGGGGCGACAGGTACGAACAGCTGAACTATCACTGCTACCATCGCCACCCACCGAAAACCTCGTATCCAATGCGGTGACACGGCAGGATTTCCCCTTTCCGTGGGCATACAGCCCTATCCTCCGCTTAGGCTCTGCACCTGCAGATAATGCGATTCACCCGAATACGCTGCATACTGCAATGGAGGCAATCCCCTCGCTGCGCCCGATTGCGCCCATCTCCTCCGCAGTGGTGGCCTTGACGGACACCGCCTCTTCTTCGAGACCGGTAATTGACGCGATCCGCTTCCTCATATCCCCGATGTACGGTGCGAGGCGCGGTTCTTCTGCGATGATGGTGACGTCGATATTCCCCGGTCTCCATCCCGCCCGGGCGGCGCATTGTACCACCTCACAGAGCAGTCCTGCGCTCGATGCATCCCTGAACTGCGGGGCACCGGGTGGGAAGTGCTCACCGATGTCACCGAGTCCGCATGCGCCGAGGAGGGCATCGCATATGGCGTGAAGGACCGCATCCGCGTCGGAATGCCCGGCCAGTCCCAGCCGGTGGGCAATGGCAACACCGCCAAGATACAGCTTTCGCCCAGCGCAAAATCTGTGACTATCGTATCCCACCCCCACTCGCAAGTTCAATCCGCCAGGGGCGTCCCCCCTTTGGCCGGCGACCCACCGCACACGGGCATAATCCTCCCAGGTGGTGATCTTGATGTTCCTCTCGTCACCCAACACAGTGTATATCTCACCGCCGGCGCGCTCAACAACAGATGCATCATCCGTCAGTTGAGCGGCATCACCCGGGCTGAGAGAACAATATGCCTCCAGTAGCATCTTATGTTCGAATACCTGCGGCGTTTGCACCCGCCGTAGCTGTTCACGGAATAAAGTGGTGCAGATGCGTTCAATCCCCGGTTCATCGTCGCAGACCCGCTTGACGGTATCTGCCAGCGGTAGTGCTGGTACGGCTGCCCCTCTCCGCCCGGCCGCATCCACCACCCTCCGGATCAGATCCGGAGGGGCAAGCGGTCGCGCGCCGTCGTGCACCCCCACCAGATCGGGCGGGCAGGTAAGCGCCTGCAGCCCGCGGTATACAGACTCAATACGGCTTTGTCCTCCGGCCACGACGCGGCATTTCTGGCCGAAAGGAGCTGCTGCATCCTGCATCGCGGGAAGCACTTCTGGCCTGCCCACCACCACAATCTCACAAATTGCAGACATCTCCGACAGGTTCTCAAGCGAATGAACTATGACCGGTCTGCCCGCCAGCGGAAGCAGCGGCTTGTCCACGCCACCCAGTCGCTCCCCCCGACCCGCCGCGGCGATGATAAAAGAAATGCTCACAGCACATCAGCCTTTCTCGGGAATCGAACGGCTGGAGCAGCTCAGGGAGCAGCGTTGGCGAGGTCCTCCGGCCGCGCGAAAATCATCCGCCCGGCGGAGGTTTGCAGCACGCTGGTGACAGACACGGAAATCTCCTCACCGATGTGCGTTCTGCCCTCATCCACCACGACCATGGTGCCGTCATCCAGGTACCCAACGCCCTGACCCGGCTCCTTGCCGTCCTTGATCAACCTGATTGTCAGCTGTTCACCCGGAATAACCATCGGCTTGAGGGCATTAGCCAGCTCGTTGATGTTGAGCACCTCCACCCCCTGCAGTCCGGCAACTTTATTCAGGTTATAATCATTGGTGATGATGCTTCCGTCCAGCCTGCGCGCCAACTCCAACAGCCGGGAATCTACTTCTCCTTCATCATTGCCGTCGGAGTGATGTATCTGTACCTCCACATTCATTTCCTTCTGTATGGTGTTGAGGATGTCGAGGCCACGCCGGCCGCGGTTGCGTTTAATTGGATCGGAGGAATCGGCAATACGCTGAACCTCCTCCAGCACAAACTCCGGAATGAGCAGGGGGCCTTCGAGAAAACCGGACCGGCACACATCGGCGATCCGACCATCTATGATGGTGCTGGAGTCCACCACCTTGACCGTGCCGGCTGAGTTACGAGCAGGACCCTCGTTTTCAGGGTCGCTTCCCGCGCTACGCTTATCAGCGAGGTCACCTGCACTGGAGCGAATAGCCCGGCCCCAGGAAACCAGATCGGGCTTTTTGTTGACCGCTATTACCCAACCGAGATACCCGAACAGGATGGCACCGGCGGTAGTAGCCACACCACCGATGATCGGAAGCTGTGAAAGGGCAGATCCTAAGAGATTGGCAATTATCAAGCCAAATATAAGTCCGAACACACCTACCAGAATATCACTGAGAGGTACTCCGGTGAGCCTGGTCTCCATCCAACGGCCGAGGCCGACAATCCCGCGCAGTGCGGCAGGAGTGATCACCGCGAGCGCCACGGCCCCGGCTAGTCCACCGAAGATAATCAGACCGATAACTTGGAACAAACTGAGGGGCACGTCGACCACAGATTCCACCGATTCGATACCCCAGAAGCTTGCCGCTGCTGCGACCAGAAATCCGGCAACGCCCATCCAGATCCGTATGTGCCGAGGGATAACAACCTGAAACGCGTCACGTCGTCCTTGGTTCAAGACATTCACCTCCATTCGCAATGTAAGCATATCATACCCAGAGCTTGGCAGATGCTATTCTAATCTGGTGCATATTTTCGTGTCGCGTGCATATTTTCGTGTCGCGGAAGATCTTCATTGCGATAAAGCTATCACCTAAGAACCCCCACTGTCCACTCACACAAGACACATGCGCATTTAATGGAAAAAAGATACCACGCACGCATCCACAATTTCAATGGTACTCACGGTGCAAAACTTTGACACAATTACGGCCTAGCGGTATAATCAATCGTGAGCCGCACTTCTGAAACAATTGCAGAATCACCATCAGAGGATGGGGGCGGATTCATGAAAGATCTCCTCAGCGATGATTTCCAGCAAGCAGTGTCCGATTGCACCATGCGACATCGAAGCATCCTCGATACCCTGGCCAAGCATCACGAGGCTGCGGCTAGAGTCAACAGGGCGGTGTGCAAGGCCGTAACCAGCTGCGGTTGCGTGAAGATTGATGCAGAAAAACCAAAAATACCGGAGGACATATCCCTACAGGATCTGCCCCGCTTCATGAGCAATCATATTCAGGGGCAGCTCTGTGATGAGTGCCGCGAGACACTGGAGAACGAGATTGGCCTGCAGTTCTTCTACCTGGCCGCCCTCTGTAACGCCTACGACCTGAACTTATATGACATCCTTTTGAAAGAGCGCAAGAGACTGAAGACCCTCGGTGTCTTTAACCTGTCGTAATTTAAGTGCTTCCCGACGGCGAACTGCCACCGCACCCTGGGCGCGCCGTCGGTGTTTTTCAGGGGCACCGGGATATCCGGCGCCCCTGCCATATACTGCTATCCATCGCCCTCAAGCTGTCCATCGTCTGCGGCATCATCCGCCGCCGCGTCAGCATCGTCCTCACCTGTGGGAGCACTGATCTTCTGCTCGCTGCTTTCGCCGGGGATATCCTGCTTTGTCGTGGGCTTACGAATAGGTTCCGCCTCTACTCCTCTTTCGTCTGCCTCATCCTTCTTCATGAGGACGAGTTTCCCGTCCTCATCGGCATCCACCACGACTTCCTCACCTTGGTCAAACCTGCCCTCCAGGAGTGCATCAGAGAGCGGATCCTCCAGGAGACGTACAATCGCCCTGCGCAGCGGCCTCGCCCCGTATACGGGATCATAGCCCTCATCAATTATGGCCGCCCGGGCGGCGCCCGTCAGTGACATGTGCTGGATCTGATCCTCGATACGATCTGCCACCTCAGCGAGCATCAGCTCGAGGATCTCCTGCAGGTCATCGTGTGTCAGGGCACGGAAGACAATGGTGTCGTCCACGCGGTTGAGAAACTCGGGCCTGAAAGTGCGCTTCACCTCTTCCATGATCTTATCCCGCATTGATGCGTAATCGATGCCCTCCTCGTCCTCGGTGGCCCGAAAGCCCACCGCGCTCTCGCGGCGTATCAGCTCTGCTCCCACATTGGAGGTCATGATTAACACGGTATTGCGAAAGTCAATGGAACGCCCGCGCGCTTCTGTCAGCCGTCCCTCTTCCAGAACCTGCAGTAGGGTGTTGAAGACTTCCGGGTGTGCCTTTTCGATCTCATCGAAGAGCACCACGCTGTACGGCTGGCGGCGGACGGCTTCTGTCAGCTGGCCACCCTCCTCATAGCCCACATATCCCGGTGGGGCACCGAACAGCCGTGACACAGTGTGCCTCTCCATGTATTCTGACATGTCCAGTGTAATTACGGCATCCTCATCCCCGAACAGAGACTCGGCCAGGGCCTTACTCAATTCAGTCTTACCCACGCCGGTCGGTCCCAGGAAGATGAACGAGCCAATCGGGCGCCGCGGGTCCTTGAGTCCGGCGCGCCCCCTCCTGACCGCCCGGGCGACGGCATTTACGGCTTCCTGTTGACTGACAATACGTTCGTGCAGTATATCCTCCAGGTGCCTGAGACGTTCAGTCTCCGTTTCGGTCAGTTTGGAAACCGGAATGCTGGTCCAGTCCGAAACGATGGATGCAATGTGTTCTTCATTTACGATCCGCTTACTCTTGACCTGTTCCTGCTGCCACTGCTCCTTTGTCTCTTCCAACTTCTCCTTCATCTTACGCTCCTGGTCGCGCAGTTCTGCGGCCTTCTCAAACTCCTGACCCTGAACGGCCGCTTCCTTCTCCTTCTGCAGTTCCTGCAGGTCCTCTTCGATTTTCTTCATCTCGGGAGGGGCCACATAGGCGTCAAGTCGAACCCGCGAGGCCGCCTCATCCATCAGATCTACCGCCTTGTCCGGCAGGAAGCGGTCGGTAATGTATCGGTCGGCCAGGTACGAGGCCGCACTGATGGCTTCATCAGTTATCTCCACGCGATGATGCGCCTCGTAGCGATCGCGCAGGCTCACCAGTATGTCCACCGTCTCCTCCATGGAAGGTTCCTCGACCATTATGGGCTGGAATCTCCGCTCCAGCGCTGCGTCTTTCTCCACGTACTTCCTGTACTCATCGATGGTCGTCGCGCCGATGGCCTGCATCTCGCCCCTGGTAAGGGCGGGCTTGATAATGCTCGAGGCATCTATGGCGCCCTCGGCCGCCCCGGCGCCGACTATGGTATGCATTTCATCGATGAACAGGATTACGTTTCCGACCTTGGTTATCTCGGTCATTAACCTCTTCAGGCGCTCCTCAAATTCTCCCCTGTACTTGGAACCTGCAACCAGGGCCCCCATATCCAGTGCCACCACGCGCCGGTCCTTCAGCAGCTCCGGAACCTTGCCCTCGGTGATGCGCTGGGCGAGTCCTTCCACGATTGCAGTCTTGCCCACACCGGGCTCGCCAATGAGCACCGGGTTGTTCTTGGTCCGACGACTGAGTATCTGGATCACCCGCTGGATCTCCTTCGATCTGCCAACCACCGGGTCGAGTTTGCCCTCCTGCGCCAGATTGGTCAGGTCGCGACCGTAGGTATCGAGTGAAGGCGTCCGGGAGCGCTCACCCGTTGGCTCCTCACTGCTGCCCGATGCACTCGGCTGCTGCGGCCGGGTCTCTCCGCCCAGCTGCTCGATTACTTCCTTGCGCACTTTGTCCAGGTCGGCGCCCATCTTCTGAAGAACCCGGGCGGCTACGCCCTCTCCTTCACGGATGAGCCCGAGGAGCAGGTGCTCGGTACCGACATAATTGTTGCCCATCTGCCGTGCCTCCTCCGGCGCCAGCTCGAGGGCCACTTTCTTCGCCCGCGGAGTAAAGCCAATCTGTCCCGTGGCGGGGGCATTTCCCTTGCCGGTCATCTGCTCTACCTGTTCGGTGAGCGTCTCCAGGTCAATGCCCAGATTCTCCAGCGCCTGCACCGCAACTCCGTTGCCTTCTCTTAGCAAACCGAGAAGCAGGTGCTCGGTGCCGACGTAGTTGTAATTCAGACGGCGGGCCTCCTCCTGCGCCAATACTATAACCTTGTGCGCTCTGGCTGAATAACGTCCAAACATGAGCTTCTCCCTCCATTTCATGTGACCGTTGAGCGGTCAGATTTACTGTCCCGTGATCCGTTCGCGCATTAGCGTCGCCCTGCGTACATCTCGCTGCTCCGGCTTCAGGGACTCACCGGCCTCCCTCTGAATCATCGAGGGACGCATGCGGATCGTCAGCTCCTGAAAAACGACAGGTGAGATGTGCGACAGGATGTTCATATCTATTCCCAGACGCAGCATTGACAGTAGCTGCATTGCCTCCTCAGAACTCATCATCCGGGCATTGGTGAGCAGACCGTGCGCCCGGTAAACCTTGTCCTCCAGGCTCGTACGATCTCGCCGGTAAATCGTCTCGCGAATCGAGCGCTCCTTCTGCACCACCTCACGGAGCACTGCGCTCATGTCCTCCACTATCGTGGCCTCATCGTGTCCGAGAGTAGTGCGGTTAGATATCTGGAACAGGTTGCCCTGGGCCTCGGAACCTTCACCATACAGGCCCCGCACCACCGCACCCACTTTGGACAACCCGGAGATCACCGAGTCGATCATTTCAGACATCACCAGGCCAGGTAGATGCGTCATCACCGACACCCGCATGCCCGTGCCCAGGTTGGTGGGACAGGTGGTCAGGTAGCCCAGCTTCTCGTCGTACGCGTAACTCACCACCTCTTCCAGCACATCATCCACCGCGTCGGCGGTTTCCCAGGCTTCGCGCAAATTCAACCCGGGGAACAGACACTGGATCCGGAAATGGTCCTCCTCGTTCACCATGATGCTCACTGCTTCATCCTCGCTCACTGTAACGCCGCTCAAAGCCGAGCTCTTGGTCAGCTGGGGGCTTATCAGGTGCTTTTCCACCAGCACCCACTGATGCAGCTCCGTCATGTCTCTTAGAGGGTAGTAGTCATAGTTTCCCTCCATGCGGCACTGCAGGAAGCGGGCAGCTCCTTCCGCCGCTTCCAGAACCTCCTCAGCATCCCCCCGCTCCATGACCGGGGGGAACGGCACCCTCTTCAGATTGCGGGCGAGCCGGACCCGACTGGAGATGACTATGTCAGAGGCGGAACCGTTGCCTTCAATCCAGCGGCTCAGGCGTCGTACGAAATCAGGTTCCTCACCCCTCATCGTCCTTCGCCTCCAATTCTCGTATGCGATCGCGCAGCTCGGCAGCTCTCTCGTAGTCCTCGCGGCTCACTGCCTCCTTCAGTTCCTCCCGCAGAACCTCGACCGATACAGTCCCGCCTTCCGACCGGGCTTCGTCCATCCCTCCGGCTTGTGACCCACTCGAGCGTTCTCTTCCGCGGGGAGTCTTACCCCGGTGCTCCGGTCCTCCCTGCATCCGTTTGATAAGAGGTTCAATTGCGGTGTCAAAGACCTCATAGCAGTCTGCACACCCGAGAAACCCGGTCTGGGCGAAGTCACGGTACGTTCGCCCGCACCTTTCGCACCTGGTGGAACCGGGAACGGCCACTCTCCTCCGCCCGGAAACTCCCTCCATCAGGCCTCCGAGGAGTCCATGAGTAGGAAACTGGGGCTCAAACGACCACGCGAAATATCCCTCTTCTGCTGCGCAGTCGGCGCACAGGTGCATCTCCTGCTTCTCTCCGTTCTGTATCCTGGTTATGCGCACGGTGGCCTCGTGCTCGCCACACCGCTCACAGCGCATGGCCATAGCATCCTCCCTCTCTTGTGCTTAGTCTGCTCTCTCTCCCATCGAAACACCCAGGATCACCTCAATGAACTTCTGCAGGATCTTACCCCGTTGGCGCCTGGATATCTCCACCTGGTCCATCCGGTCGAGGACCAGGACCACCGCCATTAACCGTGCCTCCCGCTCGGTGATTATTGATTCCTCGCGCATGCGGTGCAGGTATCCCATAGCCTGCCCCCGGCCCACACCATCAGAGGCGGCCCGGTATATGCTCATGAGTAAGTCCCGCCGCGACACAGACTCGACCCGGATGATCCGGATGTAGCCTCCCTCGCCACGTCTGCTCTCGACGATGTAACCGTGTTCCGGCGTAAATCTGGTCTTCAATACGTAGTTTATCTGTGACGGAACACAGCGAAAACGATTGGCCAGAGCCGCTCGCTGGATCTCCAGAATACGATCGTCATTCCTCGTCAAAAGCTCTCGAATATAGCGTTCTATCGCATCACTGAGCGTCGGCATCTTGGCGGCCACTCCCGATTGTTTGATCTTCTCTGACCTTCACTGGGTCATTATACACTCCCGCCACAACGGTGTAAATACCCAAATCCCCCACATCAATGTTACTCACACCGCGCCGTACAGGTAACGCGATGCCGGCCCGCATCAGGAAGTGATAGACTGGTCGCAGGGGGATGCATATGGTCAGGAGTAAAACCGAGGAGCGCCTCAGGCTTGCCCTGCAGGCGCGTAATCTGCCCGCACAATCCAACGTCAACATTGGGCATTACGAGGTCGATTTCCTGATAGGCAATCACACAATCATTGAGGTCGATGGTTATCATCATCTCAGTCGGTCCGGCCGCAGACGGGACGCCATAAAAGAAACGCACCTGCGGCGCCAGGGTTATGAGATCTTTCGTATCCCGGCGGGGCATGTCTGGGTCGGCGCCGAACGCAGGTGCTTCCTGCGCAGGGTCATGCGGCACCTCGGTACAGAAGATAAGACAGAGCAGAAACCGGACAGGAGGTCACCGCCCCTTTCGGAGGAAGACCGGGAAAAACTGCGCCGTCTCCGGGACCGCCTGCGCCGGGCAGAGAAGGAGCGGAGCCAAGGCTGCACCGATCATCTCAAGACGGGGGAGACTCCGCATGAGCTGATACGGAGACACCTGGATCGCCACTTCCCGCACAAGCGCAACAACCGATGATATCAGGTGAACAGCTCATGACGCAGCAGAGGACCGGATACAGTTCACATCTTCCGGTCCCCCGCCTGCTCCGACGAGCCGGGCATCAGTCCTCGTCCCCGGCCTGCGCCTCCTCAATGATTCTCTCGGCCACCTCCTGCGGGACTACCTCATAATGAGAGAATTCCAGCGTGTATGTGCCCCGACCCTGGGTAATCGACCGGAGATCAATGGCATAACGGGTCATCTCTGCCGCTGGAACCTTCGCCCTGATGACCTGACTCCGTCCTTCCGGCTCCATTCCCTGGATCTTGGCCCTTTTCCGGTTGAGATCGCCGATCACATCACCCATGTGCTCCTCCGGGATCCTTATCTCTACATCCATAATGGGCTCTGACAGTACGGGCTCAGCATCAAGGAAGGCCTTTTTGAATGCCTGTGATCCGGCCGCCTTGAAAGCATGCTCCGAAGAGTCCACAGGGTGGTAGCCGCCGTCGAACAACACCACGCGTACGTCCGTAACCGGGTATGAGGCGAGGGGACCTTCCTGCATGGTCTCCACGACCCCCTTCTCCACGGCGGGAATGAACTGGTTTGGAATCGCACCACCGAAAATCTCATCCACGAATTCGAAGCTTTCATCATCGGTGGGCGGTTCGATGCGCAGTTCGACCTCGCCAAACTGTCCCCGGCCACCGGTCTGCTTCTTGTGACGATAATACGCCTCGGCCTGCCCGCGTATGGTCTCACGATAGGGAATTTTGGGTGGGGATATCTGTGCATTGACCCCGAACTTCCGCTCCAACCGGGCCAGTATTACCGATACGTGCATCTCTCCCATGCCGGAGAGGATCTGCTCGTTAGTCTCAGCATTCCTCTGCATAGTAAATGTGGGATCCTCTTCCAGCAGCCGGTTCAACCCGGAGCCGATCTTCTCCTCGTCTCCGCGCGACTCGGGTCTGAGTGCAACCTGGTAGATCGGATCGGGGAACTCGATTCGCGGCAGAACCAGGGGTTCTTCCTTACTGCACAGGGTATCACCCGTTGCGGTCTCCTGCAGCTTGGCCACGGCCACAATCGAACCAGCAACCGCCTCTTCAATGCTGATCTGATCGCTGCCCTTGGGAACGAAGAGCTGCCCGAGACTCTCCTTCACTCCCTGGGACGAATTGAAGACCTCGGAATTTCCCTTCACCTGTCCAGAAACCACGCGGAGCAGCGTCATACGGCCAACATAGGGGTCGGTCATGGTCTTGAACGCAAGCGCCGCAAAGGGAGCATCGGGGACTGCCGCTATCTCGACCTCGGAACCATCGTCCGGGTGCACAGCTGTGGGAAGTGGAGCATCCGACGGCGCGGGAAAGTAGTCACAAATGACGTCCATGAAGGTTACGACGCCCACCCCGGACGCGGCCGAACCGCACAGTACTGGAACCACCTCTCCGTCTATGATGGCTCCTCGGATCGCTCCCTTCAGGGCATCCGGATCCAGTTCCTCACCCTCGAGATACATCATGAGGAGCTCGTCATCCCGCTCCACAACCGCATCCAGCAGCTGCTCACGATACTCCTCCACCTCGTCCATCATATCCGCCGGGATGTCGGTCTCCTGTGCTCCGCCCTCTTCATCGTACGTGTAGGCCTTTATATTGAGAAGATCAACAATCCCGGAAAAGTCCTCTTCCTCGCCCAAAGGAAGCTGCATCGGTGCAAAATTGCTGGAAAAATACTCATCCAACTGATCAAAAACCTTGAAGAAATCGGCGTTCTCCCGATCCAGCTTGTTGATGAAGACGGCCCGCGGCATCTCGTACTCGTCTGCGTGATCCCACACCAGCTCAGTTCCCACCTCGACACCGGAGACCGCTTCAATGGTCACCACGGCCATGTCAGTGGCACGCAGCGCCGCCCGCACCTCTCCCACAAAGTCGAAGTATCCCGGCGTGTCAATGATGTTGATGTCGTGATCCCGCCAGCTTATCGGGGCGATTGCAGCGTTTATGCTCACCTGGCGGTCTTTCTCCTCGGCATCGAAATCCAGAATGCTGTTGCCATCATCCACGCTGCCCCACCGGTTCGTGCCCCCGGACAGATACAGCATGCTCTCCGCGAGACTGGTCTTGCCAGCACCGCTGTGTGAAATCAATCCCACGTTACGAATTTTCTCGACTGAAGACACCTGAAATCCTCCTTCTCGTCCAGTGTTGTCATCCGGTGCTCAACCGACGCGCAGCTCCGCCCGCACCCGAACATTCCTCCGACGCAGTTACTGTCCGCTTCCCGTGCCGCAGAACAGATTCAGCGGAAATCGGGGCCGATGATCACCTCAATAGCTGCAACAGGCCGACACCGCCGAGCATCCAACTTTCTCCTAACATCGTATCATACAAACGGGCAGAAAATGCACGAAAAACGCGGTGTTGCGCGCACTCTCCACCCTCAACTTCTTCAGATCGCCATCCATCCTTCCCGGCGGCCTGAGGCCCGCATTACCCACTTACGGGGAGACGTGGAATGCATACTCCCGAGATGCGCCACACCATCAACCTCGATCAGTATATCACGAGTGGCCGATGTACTAGAAGAAGATCAGAGAGAGAGTCCGAAGATCCAGCCCAGTGCCAACACCAACAGGATGCCAGTAGTTGTTCCCCAGGCCGGTAGGCTGCCGCGAGCGGTATCATGCGCTTCGGGGATCAGCTGGTCTGCCATGACATAAATGAGAGCCCCGGCGGCAAAGGCCAGACCGAAGGGCAGCAGCGCATCAATCAACCCGGCGCACACCACGCCCACGGTCGCCCCGATCACTTCAGTCAGACCGGACAGCGCGGCAAAAGCTACCGCCCCGATTGGCCTGACCCCATTTCTCCGCAGCGGAAGAGCCACCGCCAGCCCCTCAGGTATGTTTTGAAAGGCCACCGCCACAACCAGCTTGGGGCCTACTCCTTCTTCTCCCGTCGCGTAACCCAGACCCATTGCCAGCCCTTCCGGCACATTGTGAATGGCAATAGCAACGGCAAGAAGCAGGGCATCGCGGAGTCCGGGATCGAAACTGTGTGCCCCGAAATGTGGCTCCAGGTGCGGCAAAGCCCACTCCATGAGCAGCACGAATACCGCCCCGGCGACCACTCCCGAGAGCACCGCAGCCGCTGAACCCTCGTCTGCCGCCCGCGGCAGCAGCACCAGGGTGGCCATGCCCAGCATCACCCCGCCGGAGAAACCCAGCAGTGTACTGTATATGCGTGCGGGAACATCTGGAATAAATAGCAGTGGCAGCGCCCCCAGACCGCTGACAATTCCGGCCGCCGCCGTTGCTACCACTGCGCGAATGAGTACATCGGTCATTTTGACGCCTCCATACCCCCACGGATTCCCCGGGTATAGAGATTGCCCAAAACCTAAAGATCATGTGCGCGCGCAGCAATCGGGGACATCGCGCCCATCGTACACTACCTCACCGCCGACCACGGTCATGCAGCAGGTGCAGTCCTCCTCTGGCCCCGCTCTCAGAGGATCCATATCAAAAGCTGAAAAATCTGCCAGCATGCCGGGTTTCAGCAGACCGCGCAGCCTCTCTTCGCCGACACCGTACGCCGAGCCCCAGGTGTAGGCCCGCGCTGCCTCGCGGGCAGGTATGCATTGCTCGGGGTACCAGGCCCCCCGCCTGTCTCCGGTGCGCCACACGGCCGCCTGCAGCCCCACCAGCGGGTCCATTACGTCTACCGGCAGATCGGAGCCAAAAGCCAGAGTAGTCCCTGCGCGGGCAAGAGAGCCGAAAGCGTAGGCATAACGCCCTCGCTCTCCCCAGTGCCTATCCACCAGATCCCGGTCAGCCACCAGGTGCGCGGGCTGTACTGATGCAACGATTCCCAGCTCAGAAAAGCGCGAAATGTCATCCGGCTTCAGAAGCTGGGCGTGCTCTATCCGGTCCCGGAGTCCATCAGGTGGTGGATGACGCTCGAGTACGTTCAACACCATGTGATTCGCGGCATCACCGATGGCATGAACGGCCACAGGAAAGCCCAGATCCCGGCACTGCTGGACGGTATCCGAGAGTTCATTTTCGGTGTAGATAGGTACGCCCCGGTAGCCATCATCCCGGCTGCTGTAGGGGGATGCAAGATAGGCCGTCTGTGATCCGAGCGCCCCGTCCACCAGGATCTTTACGGCAAAAATGCGCAGAGAATTGTCTCCCATGCCGGCAGTGAGCCCCACGGTACCTGCGGCATTGAGTGCAGCATCCGGCAGGGTGCTTCTGATCCGCAAGGTCAGCTTCCCCTCGCGGTTCAACTCGGAAAGCGCCCGCAGAGCCTCAGCTCCCTCACAGGTGATCACTCCGGTGAGACCAAGAGAATGAGCTTCGGCCTGCCCCTGCATCAGGGCCTCCTTCATCTCTCCCAACGAGATCGGGGATATCACCTGCTGGATGAGATCCATAGCAGTCTCCAGCAGAACGCCGGAGGGCCGACCATCCTCACCCGGGATAATCCGCCCTCCGGCAGGATCCGGCGTGTTCTCATCGATCCCCGCCTG
>PWGR01000308.1 GCA_003554565.1 Clostridia bacterium | reverse complement strand
CGCGCGTAGTCACCGTCCCCCACCGCGCGAAGATCACAATCATACACCTTGTGAGCGACGACCGCCCGTAGGCCCACCTCATAGGCCGCCTCCGCAACGGTCTCCGAATGATGGTACATGTCGGATATGGTGGTGGATCCCGCCCGGGCGGTCTCCACGGCTCCCAGGAGACTGAGCCAGTAGTAGTCGTCCCGCGTCAGTTCCAGTTCCATGGGAAAGGCCAGACCGTGCAGGCCGCTGGATGGATAGCTCCAGTCATCCAGAAGGCCGCGAAAGACGCATCCGGCCAGATGAGTGTGCGCATTGACCAGCCCGGGCATGACCAGCTTGCCCCGGGCATCTACGCTCCGGACGCCGCGATGGGGCCGGTGGCACTCGCCGGTGACCACTCTGCATACCCTGCCGTCCTCAACCAGGATGGTCCCCTTCTCCAGTTCCGGACGTTCTCCGTCCAGAGTCATTATGTAGCCGCCCTGCACCGCCAGATCAGCCAATACAGCACCTCCTCACCCGCAGGTCGTCAGGACCTCGCGGATAGCGCACACAGTCACAGAAATGTCCTCATCGGAAACCTGGTGATGGGTTACCATGCGGAAAGCAGCCCCTCCCACGGGCTTGATGCGTATGCCACGTCGCTTCAGGCCAGAGTGAAATCTCCCGGCGTCCAAAGCCGCATCCAGCTGGATCTTCACTATGTTGGTGAGGGTCGCACGGGGGTAGACATCGAGCCCCTCGACCTCCCGCAACGCCGCGCGAAGAACCCGGGCCCGCCGGTGATCCTCCCGCAGTGCCGCGATTCTCTCATCCCCCAGGGCCACCAGGCCCGGAGCAGCGATGATCCCGGCCTGGCGCATGCCGCCGCCCAGCCGCTGCTTCATGTGCCGGGCCCGTCCGATGGTTTCCTGAGTGCCCGCAAGCACTGAACCGAGCGGTGCGCCCAGCCCCTTGGTGAGACATACCTGCACCAGTGATGCATCCTGCGTCAATTCGCCCGCATCCACCTCGAGGGCCGCGGCTGCATTGAATATCCGTGCCCCGTCCAGATAAATGGGCACGCCCGCATCGCGCGACAGCTCTCCCACCCGCCGCATATTCTCCAGCGTCACGGGGATTCCCTGATTCAGGTCATGCGTGTTTTCCAGGCATATCAGTCCGGTCTTCGGAGCCTGAATCCCGGGGCTGCGGATGAGACTGCTGATCTGCGCAGAATCGAACTGACCGTCCGCACTGTGTACCGGCCGCGCCTGCACCTGACACAGCGCCGCCAGCGCCGCCACCTCCAGATTGTAGATGTGACTCCGATCACTGACTATGACTTCGTCCCCGCGTTCCGTCAGGGTCATGACCGCCACCTGGTTGGCCATGGTGCCCGATATCGCCAGCAGGGCGTCCTCTTTTCCCAGAAGGGAGGCCGCGCGCCGCTCCAGCCGGGCTACCGTGGGATCCTCCTGAGAGATATCGTCACCCAGAGGCGGGCGATCCAGAGCCTCCCACATGGCGTCCGTGGGCTGGGTGAATGTGTCGCTTCTCAACTCGATGATTCCGTCTACCGTCATGCAACCCTCCACCTCCGTCTGCGGGCAGCTGCTAGGTTGATTGGTCTAACCATTCTACGTTTAGCACCCGACTCCTCTTTTCTCTGCTAGCAAAATAAATGAATTCCTTCATTCCCCCGCATGTGAGCGCGGCAATTACGTCTACTAATCACGTGGGGACTCACGCAAATGCTCTACCCCCAGCTCAACCAGCCGATCCGGAGTGGGCCGGCCCAGGTCATCCCAGCCCATCATGTGATAGTAGGTGATCCTGGCCCGATCCAGCTGCTTCCGCTGCAGGGCAGCACCTGCAATTGGACCCTCCGCAAAAGGCCGGAAGAAGCGATCACTCAGCCGATCATCGCGGTCATTGAGGCCGCTTCTGAGATTGAACATGCGGGCCATGGTGGCTGCCCGTTCTCCCGCTTTGAGCAGCTCGTACATACTCGTATCCCAGCCGGTGACCGCCCGCACCAGCTGCACGATCTCCCGGCGGGACCAGGCGACAAACTGACACAGCACCGCACAGTTGAGGAAGTGCTTGAAGTTGGCCACAAAATACATCATGCGCACCTTGCCCGCGCTCAGGTCATCCGCCGGCAGGGTTTCGATGATCCCAAAGACGTTCAGGTCAGAAGCACTGGCGACCAGAGCAGTGTCCTGGATGTTGTGGCAGTGATCCGCGCCGGTGGGCGATACGGAATAGCCCAGACCCAGACCGGCCTTCAGGCGGGGTTCGTGCATGGGGAACTCCTGCCCCTTGACGTGCAGGGCCAGGGGGATGGTCTCCGGACCGAAGCTCTCCGCCGTGCGGGCCGCCCCCTCTGCCAGCAGATCACCTATGCCGTCCCGATCTGCGATCTTTTCTATCAACTGCAGCATGGCATCCGCGTCACCGAAGGAGGGCTCGATGCCGTCCAGTTCATCCGCCCCGATCAGTCCGCGCTCGAAACACTCCATGACAAAGCTGATGGTCATGCCGCAGGATATGGTGTCCAGTCCCCACCGGTTGCACAGCTCATTGCCCTTGCATACGGCGGCCAGATCATCCACGCCGCAGTTAGAACCCAGCGCGGCCAGGGTCTCGTATTCCGGCCCCCCGTAGACCGGATCAATGTCGTATGCGTCGTCCGCCACCACCTGCTTGCAGCGCACGGGACAGGCAAAGCAGGTATCCCGCCCCACCAGAAGGGTCTCCTGCATCCTCTGACCGGAGATCTGCTCCGCACCGGCGAACTGCCCGTGCTGAAAATTGCGGGTCGGCAGGCCACCGCGCGCCTGCTGGTTCATGACCCCACCCGGCGTACCCATGGCCTTCTGACTCGCGTTTCTCTCTCCTGCGGCCACGTCTCTGTTCATGCTGCGGGCGAACTCCGTGACCCACTCCCGGTCATGCACCGGTATCTCTCGGGTGCCGCGCACCGCGATGGCCCGCAGCCTCTTCGCTCCCATGACCGCGCCCATTCCGGTGCGGCCGCAGAAATGGGTGAGGTCGTTGACGATGCAGGCGTAGCGCACCAGATTCTCGCCCGCCCGACCGCACTGCACCACCCGCACGCGATCATCATCCATGTCCTTACGTATCCGATCCTGCACCTCGGCGGTATCGCGCCCCCACAGGTGCGTCGCATCGCAAATCTGTACCCGGCCGTCATCTATCTGCAGGTACACAGGTCCGTCTGCCCGGCCCTCGACCACGAGGTGGTCGAAACCGGCCCTCTTCAGCCCGGCCATCCACCAGCCTCCGCCCTGGGTGTCGCCAAAACCCCCGGTCAGGGGCGACTTGGCCCCGACGCTGTTCCGCCCGGCCCCCGCAAGGGGAACGCCCGTGAGCGGTCCGGTGGCAAAGATCAGTTTGTTCTGCGGCCCCAGAGGATCGCAGTCGGCTGCAACTTCACTGAGCAGGAAATATGCCACCACCGCGCTGCCGCCCACGTACCTCCTGTACCAGCTCTCATCCGGCCGCTCGACGTCTGTCGTGCGATCGGTCAGATTCACCCGTAGTACTTGCCCCACATGACCTCCCGACATGTCCATCCGCTCCCTCACCGAATCATCTCGTCCTGCCCGTTTTGTCGATCATTAGCCCGCCACCTAACCGGTGATCTGCTGCCGTTATTCTGTTGCGAAACGCGTTCCCGCTTCACCGCCCAGCGCCTGCACCGCGCTGTCGAGTGAGGTTATGACCGCCTCTCCCCCGTGCCGGGTAAATCGCAGACAGGCCCGCACCTTGGGGGCCATACTGCCTGCACCGAAGTGTCCCTCCTGCACATATCGCTCCGCTTCGGCAACGGAGACCTCCGAAAGTGGCTCCGCATTGGGCTTTCCGTAGTTGAGCATCACGTGCCGCACGTCGGTCAGGATCATCAGTACGTCTGCACCGATTTCCTGTGCCAGCGCCTGAGAGGCGAAGTCCTTATCTATTACCGCCTCAACCCCGCGATACCCGGAATCTCCCGCCACTACCGGAACCCCACCTCCGCCACCACAGAT
>PWGR01000203.1 GCA_003554565.1 Clostridia bacterium | reverse complement strand
CATCATAGCTTTGGCCCTCTCCGGCTCCCACATCGTGCTCACCGATGCACACCCGGCCGCTGTCCGGGCGGAGAAGGCCCACGGCCATTTTCACCGTCGTGGTCTTCCCAGCACCATTGGGACCCAGGAAGCCGAAGATCTCACCTCTTTCAAGCTGCAAAGATATGCCATCGACCGCCTTTACGGCCCCAAACCTCTTCGAGACGCCTTCAAGATAAAGCAATGGCAGCACCACCTGTTCCCGGATGCCACCTTATTCGTTCGCGGGATCCGGCATTCCTGCCTGACAGAAGGGGCGTGAATGCAGATCGAAAAAAGGAGTCTGGGGGCCTGGGCAGCTGAAGCATTGCTGCAGTCTTCTGCGATCGCGTGTTCATCCATTGGGCCAGTCTATCCCCGGGTGTGCGGGGGCATCCCTTAATGGCGGAAACACATACTACATTCCCAAGCCCACTGAACTGCAAGACCTACGACCACGACTGCATTGAACTGACCAACTCAACTGGTGGCACCCCGGGCACCCCTGCCGACTGCCCGCAGGAATGTGCTTCACTGCAGGCGTAAAACCCTCGCAGCTGTTTCCCAGGCTGAGAAGGGGCATCCTCCATGAACAAGCTGTAAAATCGGGATTCGAAATCCACTTCTGACCAAGGACAGAATGGTCTTTGACATAGCACCCCCCCACCTGTTAGAATCACTCCTGTCACAATTGAATCAATCTGTGCCTCACTCTCTTTAGGGGGTGAGGTAGAGGAGCGGGGATCATCAGTATCCGGATGAAGCTGGGCACCGATGAAGTCCGGAGAAAGGGATCACCGCCGAAGCTGGAGAACGATGCCCGTCATCTTCGGCTGAACCCGTCAGTGAACAACTGCGGGGTTGTCGTCGCGGCAAAAAACCCCGCCTGCGACGAAGTGCTATCTCACGAGGGGAATAGAGTGAGGGATGGGCTTTATCCGGCAATTGCGCTGGGGGCAACCGTCCCCGGCGTTTTCTTTTGCTCCCGATAATCCGGGCAAGGGAAATCCAACAGATGCACATTCCTCACCAAAATCAAAGAGGAGGAAATATCATGCCTACACCAAATGGAAGCTGCCCCGAATGTGCTCGAGAGCTCGTGCTGGACGATGTCATTGCAGGAGAACTCCTGCCCTGTCCCGACTGTGGAGCCGAACTGGAGATAATGTCGCTGGATCCACTTCAGATCGAACTGGCACCCGAACTGGAAGAGGACTGGGGAGAATGAGATCTGCACGCATAGCGGTGGTCTGCTCCCGCATCCGCGTGGAAGAGAAGCTGCTTCTCAGGAAGCTGCAGGAACGGAATATTCCCTTCGATCGATACGACGATCGACGCCTGCAGCTTGACGTGGGTGCGGGTGTCCTCTCCCCCCTGGAGCAATACGATGCTGTCCTGATCCGTTCAATCTCTCAGTCCAGCGCCCAGACAGTTGCTGATGTCCTGAACAGCCGGGGCGTGTTGACGGTAAACTCAGCTGGCGTCATCCGCAGATCCGGAAACAAGCTGGCCACCACCCTGGCCCTGGAGCGCAGAGGCGTACCCACACCCCGGACCAGGATTGCCATGGATCCCGCCGAAGCGGTGAGAGCCGCAGAGGATGTGGGTTATCCTGTGGTGTTCAAGCCACTGGTAGGTTCCTGGGGCCGCCTCCTGGCCCGGGTGGACAATCGAGATGCCGCCGAGGCCATCATCGAACACAAACATGTACTGGGTTCCCACCACCACTCCATCTACTACATCCAGAAATATGTGGACAAACCTGACCGGGACATACGGGTCTTCGTCATGGGAGGCGAGGCCATCGCCGCCATATACCGAACCTCGGAACACTGGATCACCAATACCGCACGGGGGGGACAGACAGAAAACTGCCCGGTGACAGATGAGATGCGGACTGTATGCCGGGCCGCATCAGAGGCCATCGGGGGCGGAGTGCTGGCTATCGATCTTCTGGAGTCGCCGGAAGGAGACCTGCTGGTAAACGAAATCAACCACACCATGGAGTTTCGCAACTCCATTGAGCCCACCGGTGTGGATCTCCCGGATCACATTATCCAATACGTGCTGCATATGGCCAGGGGAGGCGATCAACATGGCTGAAAAAGAAGTTCGGGTAGCGGTGGTCGGTGGATCGGGCTACGCGGGCGGCGAAATCCTCCGCCTGCTCCTGCCCCATCCAGAGGTACGCATCACCCAGGTCACCTCTGAATCGAACCGCGGGAAGTACGTGCACCAGATACATCCCAACCTCCGGGGACAGACCGGTCTGCGCTTCTGTTCTGCAGAAGACCTGCGGGAATGTGATGTGCTGTTTTCCGCCCTGCCCCACGGGACATTCGCGGAAAGAGTCGCCGATTTCAGTTCTATGAGCACACACCTGATCGACCTCAGCTCGGACTTCCGGCTGAAACGGGATGATCTGATGCAGAAATTTTACAACCGATCAGTCAGGACAGCCTGGGCCGAACACTTCACCTACGGCGTTTCAGAACTGTACAGAACCGACATACGCAACACCCGGCACATAGCCGGGGCGGGATGTCTGGCCACGGCCTCCATTTTGGGCCTGTATCCCCTGGCACGGGCCGGATATCTATCCAATACCCCCATAGTGATTGAGGCTAAAGTGGGATCGTCGGCCGCAGGCGCATCACCCAATCTCTCCACCCATCACCCGGAAAGATCCGGGGCCATGCGCTCCTTTCAGCCCACGGGCCACAGACACACCGCCGAAATAGCAGAGCATCTGAGTGCCGTCTCCCCACACGATATCTGTACAACGGACATTCATTTTTCCGCCACGGCGGTGGAGAGAATTCGTGGGATTTTGATCACCGCCCACTGCTTCACGGAGAATTGCCCAGAAAAGCAAGATCTCTGGAAGATGTACAGGCAGACCTATGCCGGCGAACCCTTTGTGCGCATCGTCAAGGAAAGAACGGGCATCTATCGCTACCCTGATCCCAAGCTCCTCGACGGCACCAACTTCTGTGAGGTCGGCTTCGAACTGGATGCAGAAACCGGTCGAGTGGTGGTCATGTCCGCCCTGGACAACCTGGTCAAGGGAGCGGCCGGCGGTGCGGTGCAGGCAATGAACGTGTTACTTGACTATGAGGAGACGACCGGCCTCGAATTCGCGGGACTTCATCCGTAAGGGAGGTAAATTGATCCGATGATTGTCTTGAAAATGGGTGGCGGTCGCGATGTGAACTATGATCACATCTGCTCGGACATAGCTCGTCTGTGTGAAGACGGCAAAGATCTCATCGTAGTCCACGGCGGCTCGCATGAAACCAATGAGATATCGAAGAAACTGGACAAACCGCCCCGGTTCGTCACCTCGGAATCTGGTTACGAGAGCCGATATACCGACCGGGAGACTATCGACATCTTTTCCATGGTCTACGCCGGGAAAATCAACACCAATCTGACCGCCCACCTGCAGCGGCTGGGAGTAAACGCCTTCGGTATGTCCGGGGTCGACGGAGGTATCATCAGGGGAGAAAGAAAAGACGCCATCCGGGTCCTTGAGGAGGGTCGCAGGCGCGTACTCCGCGGGGGCTATACCGGCAGGGTGACGGACGTAGATGCCGGTGCTCTGAATGGGTTAATGCAGGCCGGATACACCCCGGTCATCAGCCCGCCGGCCCTCAGCTACGAGGGTGATCCCATCAACGTGGATGGTGATAGGATGTCCGCCGCCCTGGCGGGAAGCATCGGCGCCGGCACACTCATCATCCTCACCGATCGACCGGGGCTTTTGCGCGATCCCGGTGATGAATCCTCCCTGGTGCGCGAGATAGACCAGGAAAATCTTGACCGGTGTATATCCTGGGCGCAGGGCCGCATGCGCATAAAGGTTCTGGCGGCAAGAGAGGCCCTGGCCCGGAATGTGTCCCGGGTGGTGTTCTCCGACGGCAGAGTCCGATCCCCCGTATACGCGGCCATGAACGGATGCGGAACCACATTTTTGCCGATACCGGGAAGGACTGAATGAAATGGCCGACTG
>PWGR01000176.1 GCA_003554565.1 Clostridia bacterium | reverse complement strand
CTGATCTACCCGGGAGAGCAGCTTTGCATTCCGCCGCGTTGAGATTGATGGAAGTGATTGAGCACCTCACCCGCCCGGGTGTTTACCCGGGCGGGTGAAGCCTGTATGCTGTGCGCGGCTCCATCACAGGAATTAGCCCCCCGCTACCGAAGTATAAGTGATACATTTACCGGTTTCGGGCGAAAGGAGAATCAACATGTGCAGCTGTGTTTGCGGCGACGACGAGATCATGGGATGGGTCGCACGTGCGGCGCGGGCGCGGCGCGACGAGGGATATCACTGCGCTGAGAGTGTCTTTCTGGCCGTCGCCGCAGGATTCGATGATGGGTACAATGAATCCCTGCGGCTGAACACCGGTTTGGGCGGGGGAATTGCGCGTACGGGCCGCACCTGTGGAGCAATCACCGGGGGGGTGCTGGCCCTGGGTCACCTTTACGGGCGGACCGATCCATCTGACGAGGACAGCTATGCTCGCGTGGCGGCCATGGCACGCGATGTGCTGGACGATTTTGCCCGTGAGTTTGACAGCACAGAATGCGAGGAGCTCTTGGGATACAATATAGGGGAAGGCTCTCCTGCCGAGGGGGATTCCGCCCGGCGACAGAAGTGTGCCGGCTACATAGAGCGGGCGGCGCAGCTGTTTGCCCGGCGGGTCAAAGAAGAGCGCGGCAGCTCATAGAGCCAGCTCAGTCATCTACCAGCTCGATTCGCCCCTCCATCTGGGAGCAGTACTTCACCCGGCCCTCTGCCGTCATCATTGCCACACTTACATCGGGCATCTGCTCCACCCGGTTGAGAACTTCCTCGGGTTTGAGGACAAACAGTGCGGTGGAGAGCCCGTCGGCGATCACAGTGTCCGGCGTCACCACCGTTATGCTCTGCATGGTGCGGGGCGGGTATCCGGTCTCAGGGTCGAGTATGTGGGCGTATCGTTTCCCGTCTTCTGTGAAGTAACGCTGGTAGTCGCCGCTGGTGCTGAGACTCTCGCCATCACGCAGCTCAACTGCGGCGTAGACATCCTGCTCCGCCCTGGGATGCAGCAGTCCCACGCGCCACGCTCGCCCTTCTGGACCGTCGCCCACGGCTTTTAGACTGCTCTGCCCGGAGGTTATGAGGGCACTGGTGATGCCGCTTTTCACCAGATGCTCGGCCCCGGCGCGGGCCGCGAACCCCTTGGCCAGTGCCTCAACATCCAGGCGCATGTCGCCGGGCACCCGTACGGTGCGCGCGTCCTCATCGAGTTCTATGCGGTTGACATCCACCCGGGCCAGCGCCTCCTCAATTTCGTCGTCTGCCGGAACGCGGTGTTCACCCGTGTAAAAGCCCCAGAGATCCACTACCGGGCCTATGGTCGGATCGAATGCTCCGCCGGTCATCTCTGCGATTTCGAGCGCTTTCTGCAGGAGGTAGAAGGTCTCCTCGGAAACAGCGACGGACTCGCCGGCTGCGCGGTTGACGGCGTTGATGTCGCTGTTTTCGTCATATACGCTGACTATGGAGCCGGTGCTTTCCATTTCGGTGAAAGCTTCAGAGATTACCTTCTCCGGGTCGGTTCCCTGCGGCCACTCGTGTATCTGAATTTGAACGAAGGTACTGAACAGCACCGCATCCTCAGTCACGCTCTCCTCCTGCGCCGGACCGAAGAAGTAATCGCATCCCGAGACGGCCAGTGTGCACAGCACCAGCGCCATACATATGATTGTCTGTTTGTGTTTCCGGTGCAGCAAGATCCCACCCCCGCTGTTGGCATATCCGCCCGGCTCGCCGGAGCCTACTACCCCTTTTTACTCGCAAACTCCGGTTGTTGTCCAGCTCGGCCCTCGATCGGTACTGCGGGAGAAAAGGAGTTCGGCGCCGGAGGAAAGAACTCTGAAGCGGCGGGTGTACCCATCATCCGGGGAGGTTCGGCGGATCACCGGGCGATCACGCCCCCGGATTGCACGCACGAAAGAGGGAGGAATTGGATGGTTCGGCTGATGCACCTGGCGGACTTACATCTCGGTTGGGAACCCCCGGGCCTCACGCGGGAGTCTCGCGAAACCCGGCGGCGCGAGCGCGATGCAATCCTGAATAGGGTGGTCGATTGCGCCCTGCGGCCGCAGTGGCGGGTCCAGCTGGTTATCGTTGCCGGCGATTTATTTGAGACGCACGATCCCTCCGAGCAGCTGACCGAAAGTGCGGCCGCTGAACTCGCACGCCTGACCCGTGCGGGGATAGCGGTGGTTACGGTGCCCGGCAATCATGATGAGATCTCCTACCACAACTCAGTGTATCGCAGGTGGGGATACCAGTGGCCCGGTCACCTGGTGACGGAACCGATGCCAGATTTGACCTGGAGAGAGGAAATCGCCGGCTTCCCGGTGCACGTATACTCCCTGGCCTACACCGGGGGTGTTACCGATGTCCAGTCGCTGGCGCCATTTCCCCGCAGCACCGATCCCGGCATCCACATTGGCGCCTTTCACGGCTCGCTGGACTGGGATACGGGGGAGAGGAGCCTGCCGCTTCACTCCGCCGACCTGGCCGTGGCCCGATACGACTATATCGCCCTCGGTCACCTGCACCAGTACAAGGCTACTCGGGTGGGTGACGCCTGCGCTGTATACCCTGGAATCATTGAACCGAAGCACCCGGCTGATGATGCCTCCGGATGTATTACGCTGGTGGACATTGCGGGAGAGGGGCTGAAGATTGAGCGCCCGAGTCTGCCAGTTCGCAGGCACCAACGCGAGACCGTCGATATTTCCACTGTCCAGTCGAGCGGTGAGGTGGTTTCGCTCTGCCGCGGCGTTTCTGATCCCGAGGCGGTCGTGGAGATTGAGCTGACGGGGACTGCCCACTTCGCTCTGGACATCACCGCCATCAGCCAGCAGCTGCGGGAGGACTTCTTCGCGCTTTCTGTGGTCGACTCCACTGACCTGGTCCCTTCGGGTGTGGCGGCACAATATGAAAGTGACGCCACTGTGCGGGGGGAGTTCGTCCGGCGGCTCAGCAGGCGCCTGGACGAAGAAGAGGACCCGCGCAAGCGGCGGGTGCTTGAGCTGGCCCTGGCCCGCGGGTTGGCGGCCTTTGGGGGGAGGAATGACGGGTGAGCGGGATTATTTTTGAGCACCTCATCCTGGAGGGGTTTGGTCCTTTCCGGGATCCGGTGCAGGTCGAACTGTATCCCGGCATGAACAACCTGGTCGCTGAGAACGAGAGCGGGAAGTCTTCCGTTGTAGCGGGGATCCTGGCAGTGCTTTACGGGCTGCCCGGAGTTTCTGATCCTTCCCGGCGTGGGACCCGCCGCTTCCGGAACTGGGATGACCCCCGGTGTTTTCGGGGGAGGCTCGATCTGCGGGCCGGAGGAAAGAGCTTCTCGCTGGAGCGGGATTTCGATACTCACCGCGTCGAGCTGCAGGAGGTGTCCGGTGGCAAGCAGCGGGCGATCGTGACCGGGCTGCACAACCCACGGGCACGCAAACCCAACCACCGGTATGAGAAATGGCTGGGGGAGATCCTCGGTGCCCGGCATCGTGCGGCTTATGAGGGGACCTTATGCCTGCGGCAGCCCCTGCCAGAGGAGGGGCGGATCACAGCCTCGGTGCAGCAGCTGCTCTCCGGCGGAGATGTGGCCACCCGGGAGGTGCTGGAGAGACTCGCGCACGACCTGAAAAGCATTACCCGTCGCACCGGCGACCGCGGCGTGACTTCCCAGGACCAGATCAAGGATCGCAGGTTGGAGGAAGTGGAGGGGGAGATCTCAGAGCTCTGCGGACAGATTGCCGCGGGACGTGAAGTGGTCGATTCTCTCGAGCAGGTCAAGGCACAGGCCGTGGAGGTGACCGCGGGCCTGTCGGAGGCACGCGGAGCGCTGCGGCGGAAGCAGGCCACCCGCGCAAACTGGGCGGAGTGGCGCAGACTGCGCGACAGATACAGAAACTGCCTGCGCCGGCAGAGACGGCTCGGCGACGTATGTGAGGAGGCGTCTGTCCTGGAGACGAAGATTGCCGGCATAAGACAGCGGCTGCAGGATGATTTTCCGGATCCGGATGACCT
>PWGR01000194.1 GCA_003554565.1 Clostridia bacterium | reverse complement strand
TCCGGTCAGACTTGGGTGCGGTGGCTGGGACAGGTGTGAGAGCGCGAGGGTGGCCAGGGATATATACTGAAATTGTGCGCAATAATCTGACACTACATTGACATTATTTGCTGGCGGGTTATATGTTCACAAGGGATTTTGTCTTTGCCTTCATCAGAGTGGTGATCTCGTTTTACATATATCGCTGGCACAGAACTGGCCGGTTGCAAGCTGAAAAAAGGTTCACAATCCTGCAGAGAATGCTTGTAGTGATGTAAATGACTGAATCCAACCGTGAGGTGTTTCGCATTGGCAGACATCAACTATATCGATATTGGTGCAGTGAAAATGGAGTACAGCCTGACTGGGCCCGCCGGCAAACCGGTCATTGCCTTTGCTCATGGATTTTCGATGAACTTGAAGCAGTTTTTGAAACAGCAAAGCTATTTCAGTGATAAGTACCGGGTCCTGCTTTTCTCGATGCGGGGTCACGGCGGTTCGGGCTGCCCGGAGCTGGCCGGCAGAGAGTCTTTTACTCTTGAAGTCATGGCTGCAGATGTTGTTACGCTGTTTGACCATTTGGGCCTATCGGCGGTGCACTGGGTCGGCAATTCCATGGGCGGCCTGCTGGGTTACCAGGTACTCAGAGATGCCCCAGAAACACTGCAGTCTCTAGCTACTTTCGGTATTACCGCTAGCCAGCATTACGGCCCCTTACTGGAAAAAGTGGCCGGTTTATCCATGAATCTAGTGAGCAGCCTCAACCTGATTCCTGTTCTGGGCAAACTGGGTGGTTTCATGGTCAGCAAAGAATCTGAAACACAGAGAAAGGCTATAGAGATGGCACAAGAAGCTTCAAAACCCGCCCTCAAGTACGGCCATTTTAATGTCTACAGCTTCGACTACCTCGATGAGCTGGCTGAGGCAAACATACCCATTTTGCTGATCCGTTGCGAATATGACAGGGCGATGAACAGGGTCCTTGGTTCGACTCTGCGGGTTCTGCAGAACTCAGAAAAAGGAACTGTGATAGAGATGCCGGGTGTGGGCCACTTCGCCAACCTGGATGATCCGGCTCACTTCAACAGGATCCTGGAGAACTGGTATCAACGCACAATCGGACAAAGAGATGACCACATTCAATATTAAGCAATATCGATTCCGGGTTGTTAGCCATCGACTGCGGCTTTTGTGCCCGGCATATTACACCGGCGGCCCGCACAGTGTCCCGGTTGTACGGGATTCTTGGAGGCACTTCCTGTTTCTTTGCTGCCTGCTGTTTCAAGAGAAGAAGTCTGGAGGTCTACCTGCAGTGTGGAGAATATTCCTGAGCCAAATGTGAGAGAGCCTCGAATGGCCCCGATGCAAAAGCATTGACGGGGCTGAACTACACCCATAACTCCTAGCGATGGAACGGAGCCGGGCGGTTGAGGGCTATCAAGGTCCGGTGTGCGGCAATTAAATGTTCTACGACGGGTGCCAGAAGGTCAGCGCAACACAGAGCATATACGTACGGGGGCGATCTTGGCACGCAGGTCAGGCTGGCGGTTGACCTGAGTGCTGCCCGACCCCAGTTCATTTCATCTACTTGTTTTCATCACTCGATTTTACAGGTATCATAACCGGGGGGCAAGAGATGAACTGCGAAATAGTGGAGCTAACGACGGGAGAGAAGAAATCGCATTGCGCAGACACAGTATTGCAGGCTCTACCCGACTGGTTTGGCATTGAAGAGGCGCGAAGCGAATATGTGGCCGGCGTGGCCGAACTGCCTTTTTGGGCAGCCGTGGATTGCCATGAGAACTGGCTGGGCTTTGTGGCCGTAAAGGTTCACTGCGGTCACACAGGTGAAATCTATGTCGTGGGGGTATTGCCTCAGTACCATGGTCGCGGCATCGGTAAGCAATTGATGGAAGGGGCGGACGAGTATCTTGTGCAAGATGGCTGCAAGTATGTAATCGTAAAGACACTTAGTGACCTGGTCGAATCTGAACACTACGAGAGAACCAGGAGCTTCTACCTGAGTGTTGGCTTTGAACCACTTATTACATTGGAAGAAATGTGGGATGAAGGGAACCCGTGCCTGTTAATGATCAAACACCTCTGACCGGCACTCTTGAAGAGGCAGCGGCCTGTGCTAATAATCCTCCATCAAAGCCGAGTGAAAAAGCCGGGTTTTAGGCAACAAATCACTGCCCGAGTGACGCGCGAATATCCGGAGCCCCTTATGCCGGCGTGCGCGAAGGATCATGACACCCGGGCAGCTCTGTTGCGGGCGGGATCCTGAGGTGTTGTTCGTTCCTTTTCTCACTTCAATGCGGCTCTCGGATCGTCGGCATAGAAGATCCCGTCCTGCGTATCGGCGGTATAGGCGCGCAGGCCCATATCCTGAATAGCTTTGCGGCCGTGCTCAGTCGTTATAACAGTCGTTTCGTTGCCCACGACTGCCCCCCGATGCATGATGAGCCTGCCTCTGTTGAAGCTCATCACCGGCCTGCATCGTTCCGGGTCCACTACGGTTACATCCCCGTCTGCCCCTGGTGCGAGGTGTCCCTTCCCCGGCAAACCAATGATTTCGGCCGGCATCCAGGAGGTCTTTTGGACGAACTCATTCATGGTCAGCCCCTGGGTCCGAACCAGGGCCAGGCCACACTCCACTGCCACATTGCGGGGATGTCCTCCTCCGTCCGTGGATATGGCATCCACTATGAAGTCTCCGGTATCATCGCGGGCCACCGCACAGAGCAGGCGACCCTCCGCCGGGTTCACCGGGAAGTTGACGGAGACGACAGTGTCCCGGTATTTCCATTCTTCCAGCGCCTCTTCTCCGGTGACATTGATATTCTCCCCGCTGGATTCCTTACCTACCCGGGCGTAGCCGTCGATGATGGCGCGGCGCAAACCCTCTTGTGTTGCCTCGTAGCCGCCTTCCTCCAGGCATCTGCGGGTGGCCAGGCTTTCCGGTAGGCCGTCCGTACATCGCCCGCTGGTCCCGTTGATGATTGCCAGGTAGGCCTCGGTGAACAGGTTTTCGCGCCCCTGCAGAGCTTCAAGCGCCTCGGAGATCTCCTGCGTTGCCCCGCGGACGGCACCGCGGCAGTAGCTGTTTATGTGAGGCAGGTGCAGGCGGAGGCCCTCTGCCAGATCTATGCTCTCCAGCAGGCCATCAACATTCCCGGGGGTTCTGGTTGTTCCGGAGTGAAAGGCGACGTGCTTTCTGTGCTCGTTACATACCTCCATTATGCGCCGGGTAGCTTCCGGGGTGAGAGGATAGTGTCCTCCGAGAATCTTCAGCCCCAGGGCGCCTCTTTCCACTGATTCCTGAAGAACATCAGCAATCTCTGAGGGTCCAGGGTCTTCATCTCGCGTTGTGTGACCCGGACGTACAGCCTGCAGTGCGGCCATGTTCAGTCCGGCCGGATTGTTCCGACAGAACTCGAGAAATTCGTCCAGAGGACCGCCCAGGTCCAGGGCAGTGACGACACCTGCTCTTGCCATCATCCGGTGGGCGTTGTATCCCTTATGGCGGCGGGAGGTATGAACATGCAGGTCGATTACCCCGGGCATCACCACCATACCGCTGACATCATATACCTCCGAGGCGTCTTGCGGCTCCAGTTTTCGTTCAACCCCACACACCACTTCATCTGATATTGCCAGGTCGAACTGTCCATCCACCCCATTTCTGGGGTCCACCACTCTTGCATTCTGCAACAGCACATCACATTGCACAATCTCCAGCCCCTTTCTGTGTATGAATGTCTATATCATATGTTTCTTGCTCTTCTCAGCCACTGCAGGGCGAAAATCCCCGGCCCCGTCAGGAAGCAGGGTGTCCCCGCTCGAGCTTCTCAATGTTGTTCTTCGTCGGCGCGCACCACATTCCTGGCATTTCTGTGCGATTGTATGATCTGCAGACACTGAACTCATACTCCCGTCGCGGCTTTTCGCCCTGGCGTCATGATCCTGGCGGGACAGGGTATGTGTTACGGATGGCATATTAGTTCAGGTGCTGAAAGGTATCCCGTCGGACAGGATTCGCCGCTGCGGCATAGAATCAATCTGCTTATAGGGAGCGTAG
>PWGR01000003.1 GCA_003554565.1 Clostridia bacterium | reverse complement strand
TGTGCTGGATCAATTCCGGCGAGGATCTGGCCAGTTCAGTGATACCCATTCCCGCCGTCACAGCAAAGATTACCGCGAGAAATTTCAAAACCAGTAGACGCGTGATGCGGAACAGCAGCAGATAGGCCCCGAAGAGAAATATATAGATTAACGGGTCCCAAGACTGCACAAATGAGGTTATGACCTCGCTGACATCCAGGGCAATGGTGCCGGCCTCCGACAGGAGAACTAAAATGGGCAGGACGGCCACCGAGACGGCAGTAAGCAGTGTGCTCCACCATCTATCGTGAAAACGCCCGGAACCCACGATCCGCTCCGCAGCGCCCTCGCCATCATCCCTGCGCTGCCACCTGCGCGAGGCCTCCACCATAAAGGAGTAAATGAAAAGCGACCACAGGTACAGCTGCGCTATTGGCCCAGATATCACCCCGGCGGCATTGTGCGCCTCGGGGCGGGCAAATAGGTCCAGCGACATCATGAGGTAAATACTGCTGGCCACGAGGTTTACCACCAGGGCAGCCGCCAGTGTGAAGCCCCAGACAGAGGACCGAACCCCCAGCCGCGCCGAGGCATAGTACAGCAGAGCAATGTAAAAGGCCGTGGCACCCGAATACAGGAGCACCCCGTCCGCGAGGCCGGGCAGCTGTCCCAGTATGATACGCCCGTAGATCCCGACGTGGATGGCCATGTAGACCACCGTGACTACTTCGGCCAGGCGGGACTGCAGGGACATCAAGGTGTTCTCCTTTTCACAGTTGTTCATGATCCCTCCTCCGGACGGCTGCCAGCAACCCAGACACAGCGTCCCAACATTGGATCAAACTCCGACCACTCCTGCCCATCTTCGGCTGCTGCATCTGCCACCAGGTGCATCTGTGCCACCTTCCCGCTGTACATGTCAGCATGGTGAAGCGCCACCGCTTCCGGGGTCTGGGGCATCACGGGCGAACCGTACTCCAGTTTGCCATGGTGGCTGAGCACGAGGTGTTGCAGATGCAGCGCAAGACGACCGGGAACGTCCGGCACCCGGCGCAGAGCCTCGCACACCATCCGGTGTCCGATAACTATGTGTCCGAGCAGTCGTCCCTCGTCTGTGTACCCAATGGCGGCACGATAGAAGAATTCATCTGTCTTGCCCAGATCGTGAAGCAGCCCCCCGGTGATCAGAAGATCCCGGTTCATATCCCCGGGGCCGCCCTCCCGCAGCAGGAGAGAAACCACTTCCAGCGAGTGCTCCAAAAGACCGTGCAGGTAATTGTGGTGAATGGTCTTGCCCGCGGGCGCGGTTGTATAGCTGGTGTAGGTATCCTCATCCTGAAACAGTATCAGAAGCAGCTGTGACAGGTGCGGGTCGCCGACCATCTCTATGCGTTGCCACAACTCCTCCTCCATGTCGCGCAGCGGTTGCGGGGCAGCGGGGATGAATCGTTTTGGACAGACATCCTGAGACGAAGGGCGTTTCAGCGACTGCAGGACGAGCTGTGGCCTTCCCCTGAACTCCTCCACTTTCGCCCGCACCCACAATACATCGCCCACCGATATTGCTCCGGCTGCGCTCTCGGCCTCATCCCACAGCATCGCGGGTATGCTCCCCGTCACGTCGCACAGCCGCAGCTGCAAAAACCGCCCCTTGGATCGATCACGAAAGGCACGCAGCCGTCTGTCCGCCACCCCGAACACCCCGGAGATCTCCTGTCCCGGAGACATGTCCCTTATGTACGGCCCGCCCCCATTTTCATCGCTCATGCGTCTTCCTGCCTGTTCTGCCCGTACTGTTCCCAGCTCACGACATCATCGAAGTCCTTGCGCGGGCGCCTCTCCGGCTTTTTCGCAGGATAGCCCAGTGGCAGCAGGGTAAACACCTTTCGTCCCGCAGGGACGCCCAGCTCGTCCGCAGCTTCCTGCGAATCGAAAGCACCTATCCAGCAGGTACCCAGGCCCTTCTCTGCGGCCCGCAGCATCATATGCGTGACCAGTATGGACAGATCAACGGCATAGGCCGGGATATCGCAGGTCATCACCCGCTCAGGCTCGGTGGCCACCGGGGCCAGAATTATCGGAGCCTCCCCCACAAACTCCTGGCGCCCGGCAATTTCTGCCAGGCGCTTGCGACGTTTTTCGTCCTGCACAATGATAATCTCCCAGGGCTGCAAGTTCTTCGCCGATGGCGCCTCCAGTGCCGTGCGGATCACATCCTCGACATCCTCGAGGGGCACCGGCTTGGATGAATAGGACCTGATGCTCCTTCGCTCCAACACCAGATCGTAGAAACTACTCATATTGTACTCCTCCTCTCACCACTCAACTGCGGCGCTCTGCGGTTGTGAGCTCACTGACCTAATGAAACGTTCCATCTCCAGCTCGCCTGTTCCTCCCCGGCGCCGCAAATTGGCCGAAAGAATGAGTCGCGCCCTGCATGCATATACCTCATACAGACCTATATGGACGAGGAGTGAGACCGTGCGGCTTTTGATCGTGCACCGCCGAACCCTGATCCTGGCCGCCGCCCTTATCATGGCTCTGATAGTCGGGCTGATAGTCCTGCTGCTGGGTTCCAATTCACTGCGGATCCTGGAAGTGGCGGCGCCTTCCGGCGACGAACGCCAAGTCCCGATATACTCGGTGCAGATGCAGGAGCGCCGGGTAGCCCTCACATTTGATGCGACCTGGGGAGCAGAGTACACCGCCCAGCTGCTGCAGGTCCTCGACGAAGAAGATGTAACGGCCACCTTCTTTCTTACCAACATTTGGATGGACGACTATCCCGACTACACGAGAAAAATATGGGACGCGGGACATGAGATCGGCCTGCACACCGCCAACCACCCTGACCTCACCACCCTGTCGGCAGATGTGATTCGAGAGGAGCTGGAGGACAACCACGCGATGGTGCAGTCGCTGTGCAGTGAAGCCGAACCTCATCTATTCCGCCCCCCCTTCGGCTCCTACAACGATGAGGTCATAAGGATCACCCGGGACGAACTCGATCTCACGCCCGTACAGTGGAGTATTGACAGCCTGGACTGGCGGGAAGTCACGGCAGACTACGTCTACAACCGCGTCACAACCCTGCTGCACCCCGGGGCCATCGTTCTATTTCACAACAACGCCCAACCCACCGCCGAGGCCCTGCCGGATATTCTCCGTTATCTCAGGGACAACGACTACGAGGTAACGCCGCTCGCGGAGCTGCTTCATCCGGAGCCGTATGAGGTGGATCACCGCGGGCGGCAGATCCCGAAGAATAAAACGACGGAGTAACAGACCCCCGGCCTGCATCTGGGCCAGCTGCCCGCAGGATGGCTTGCACGACGACACCGGCCGCGGGAGCCTCCAGCCTCACCAGGATCGCACGACCCGCCGGATCTCCTCTGGTACCTCGATCCCCCTCCTGTCCTCCATAGCCGTCAGCTCCATCAGGGCGGCGGCGCGCGTCATCCCATCCCGGAGGCGCAGCTTCTGCACCAACGAGCGGAACATGAGCCGGCCCAGACGCATCTTGCACTCAGTGAAGGGAGGATCGTAGGTGAGGTAAAAGGCACAGATTCGTCCCACATCCTCCTCCTTATGACCGCGGGTCACCGACTCCAGATCGACCCTGTAGATTTCTCCCGCAGACCGGCAGACAATGAAGTTCCTGAGGTTCATGTCGCCCAGGATGAGGTCCCGCTGGATTCCGGCCAGACCGGCATAGATCCTGGCCAGCGCCTCACCCAGCACCCAAAGATGTGACTCTGCACCGTCAGCAGTCAGTACGTCAAGAAGCAGGGGGCCCCTTACGTACTGCATGATAATCCATCGCCCCGCGCACCAGTGCATCAACGGAACCGGCGCACCGCGGCGGTGCAGAGCGCCCAGAAATCCCCTCTCCCGTTGGCACGCATCAAGGCTGCGGAACCGCTTTGCCACTACAGTACGTTCCGTTCCGTCCTCAATCCGCAGTTGAATCCGCTGCACGTCATTCTTCTTGCTGCGAAAATGCTCGAGCGGCAGGCTGCGCTGCACATTCCAGTCGCACAAAAATTCAGACGGAAGCATCATCGCCCTCAATTCGCAGATCCAGCTGTGCAC
>PWGR01000097.1 GCA_003554565.1 Clostridia bacterium | reverse complement strand
CGCCTCGTTACTCATCTTCGGCTACCTTGCGTTATCGCGTATTTCAGTTTCCCTCCGCTTCCGCCCGGACCGCGGCATCACTGAGGGCTTCATTGATCATTTCCTCCGCCTCTTCCAGGTCCACACCCAATGACAAGGCCACTTCACTGCAGAGAATCTCACGCGTCTCATCCAGCATCTTGCGTTCTGATGTAGCCAGACCGCGCTGCTGGTCACGTACTGTAAGGTTACGCACTACTTCGGCGACCTCAAAGATGTCACCGGTCTTGATCTTCTCTGTATTGGCCCGAAACCGGCGATTCCAGTTGGACGACATGTCCGTGGTGTCCGCACTGAGCAGCCGGAAACACTTCCGGATTGATTCCTCATCGACTACCTTGCGAAGACCGACGGTCTCGGCCTCATCAACCGGTATCATGACCTTCATGTCACTGGCCTTCAGGCTGACCTCAAGGTACTCACATTCTGAATCCAGCACCGTCTTGTTCTCAATACTCTCGATGGTGCCGGAGCCGTGACTGGGATATACCACTCTATCTCCAACTCTGAAATCCAACTCAGAACCCCCATCCTAGTGCCGCGAATATTGAGGTAGGCATAAATACCGATTCTACATGCTGAATCAGCATCCTGTACAATTATAGCACACAATCCATCCTGACGATAGAATAGTGGGCGCGCTTGTCCTCTCAAGTACTCGCGTACTGTCTACAGGCATTAAGCTGCCAGGGGATGCCGTCTTAACCGCGCTTTAGGCCCCTGGGGCGGCAGACTGTCTCGAGAAACTCGGAATCAAAGAAGCTCTTGGCGTGAGCCGGTTTCATAATGACGGCGGTATCCGCACCACCGCCTGTCCCACCCAGGAATATCGCTTCGGTGCCGTGTGGGATCAGACCCGCGTCCACGGCCATCACCGCGATTTCGAAGCAGACCTTCATTCCCTGGCCGAAGATGCGCAGGGTCGCCGAGACGACACCACCAGGGTAGAGACCTCCCCACTTCCCTGTAACGGAACGTTCAATGTTAGCGAACAGGTGGGTGCTCGTGAGAACAGATACCCCCTTTTCGTTCAGTTCTTCGCGTTTGCCGTCCCCCATCTCGTCTTCACCCGGTTCGCGGAACCCCACATGATGTGTAACTGCCACAATATTCAGGTCCGCTTCGGGGCAGACATTCTGCTTTTCACGCAGAAGAACATCGACCGTGTATCCTGTGTTGGTCGCAACCACAATGTCCCTTATACCCAGCTCCCTGGCGCGCTCCAGGGCCGCTCTGGCGGTTGATTCTGTCCATTTGCGTCCTCCGTAGTCCCAGAGCTGCATGAGTAAACTCACCTCTTCCTTCCCTTCAATTCTGACATCTATTCGAAATTATAACTGTTAATGTCAGTTTCCGCAATTAGGGATTGACCCGCGTCAGCACTAGCACGAAATCTTGAGGAAACACACCGGAACTCTGTATACTTATGTCGTATGTGCCAATGCACAGTAGGGAGTTAGGAGAAATCGATCATGTCACAGGTTGTGCACGGGTGTACCTTTCATAATACCGACTGCATAAAAGGAGCAAGGACACATCTGGACGACGATTCTGTGGATCTCATCATCACCGATCCACCTTATGGAATCGATGGAGACAAGCTTCACCGCCACTACAACCGCAATGAACTGCACGTTGTCGACGGATATGTGGAGATACCGTCGGATGAGTACCCCCGATTCAGCCGCGAGTGGATTGGCGAAGCAGAGCGCATTCTTCGGCCCGGCGGTCAGATCTATGTGATATCCGGCTACAGCAATCTGGTGCACATACTGAACGCACTGCAGGAGACCAATCTGCAAGAGATAAATCACATAATATGGAAGTACAACTTCGGGGTGTATACTAAGCGTAAGTTCGTTTCCTCCCACTACCACATACTCTATTACGCCAAGCCCGGAAGACGCAGGACGTTCAACCTGCAGTGCAGATACGGGCTCAAGGAACGAGATGCTTCGGGTGGCTCTCTGAACTACCGCGACCGTGAGGATGTATGGTTGATTGATCGCCAGTATAAGCCTGGTCAACAGAAAAACAAAAACGAGCTGCCCGACGAACTCTTGATCAAGATGATTCAGTACAGCAGCAACGAAGGAGACTTGATATGCGATCTGTTTTTGGGTGGCTTTTCAACTGCCAGGGTTGCTGTGGGCCTCAACCGCAGGGCTACAGGTTTCGAAGTGTCCGACGAAATCTTCTCACACGGGATTGGTACCCTGTCCGAGATCGAGCCCGGATATCTGTGTGATACGCTGCGGGTGCCTGATGCGGGTCAACCAAAAAACCAGGGAAAACGCTGGACTGAACGGGAGATACAGCATCTGCTGGAGCGCTTCAGGCAGATCAAGGATGCGGGTCATACCAAGAAGGATGCTGTGAAGGAGCTCTGTGCTGAGTTTGAGCGAGGCCGATTCTCCATTGAGCGCATCCTTCGCGAACATCATCGTCCCTGATCTCTGTTGGATCTCATACAGATCGGGAATCGATGATCATGTATACCGCGAAAAAAGGTTTGGCGCCATAATACGGCAGTCCGACCTGTTCTCACAGCAACGGCCGGCGTCGACCACCGCCGTCCACGACTGCTGTGATGATATCAAAATGGGAAGTGGGATGCAGTACCGTAGCGCAGCAAAGACACAAACTAAACTGTGGTAGGATAATAATGCCCCCGCTGGAACCATCCAGCGAGGGCATCGGTGGACGTGAGGGGATTCGAACCCCTGGCCTCTAGAGTGCGATTCTAGCGCTCTCCCAGCTGAGCTACACGCCCCCCTGCGCACCCAACATGTTACACCACGGCAGGATACCGGTCAACATCCTGGCGCTGCGTGCTTGCCGTACGGGATGAATAGTGTACCTGAGGCGTGGAGCAAACTAACGCGGCGTCCGACTTCTCAGGGCATCATCCCGGTTTGCCAGGCGGCAGCACATTGGGAAGCACTGAACTGCCGCTTCCCGTGTGGCTCGCGTTGGACCCGATATCTGATCCCCATCCCCATCACTTTGCGCGCTCGACAGCGGCGGTCCCGCTGACCTCCCGCAGTACCCGGGGTGTCTCACATTTCCGCTGTACAAGGTCCGTGCGACGCGGGCCGGTGCGGGAATGTATAAACACCCGTTTACCTGCGCATTTCTACTAAGGAAGCAAATCTCATGAGCAATGGAAAAGGTGATCCCTGATGACGACATTTCATGTGGTGCACATTATTGCTGGTGCATGGTTGATCCTGGCGCCCTATATGAACATTCTGGATGCACGCAGCATGATGGTCAACAGTGCTGTGGTCGGCGGCGTCGTGCTTCTCTATAATCTCTGGTACCTGTTCGCCCGGGACAACGTAGACGTGCGACCTGAACGATAGGGATTTGCCAAGACGAGACACACCAGACAGAGCCCGGGACGGTGCATCCGTAAAACACTGAGACGCCAGCCCGCATCAAAAGCTGCGTCTCAGTGTTCGTTTTGCCTCTCCTGCAGTCCCTCAGAGCATCATTCTGACAGCGACACGATATCCACATCGGCCTTCTTCAATACCAGTGCGAGCATGTACAATGAGAATCGAAGAAGCGAGTCTACTGGACTGCCTGATTGGAATGGTTACAGTGTCAGATGAGCAAATCAGCAGCTGCCCTCTGTGCCGCGGCTCAAGCTACCCCGTGCCTGCCGGTGACGGAGGCTATATGAGCTATGATCACTGCCCGAACTGTGATCTGATATTTGCCCATGAATCAGCCGTTCCCACCCGGGCAGACGAGCGAGCCCGTTATCTTGAACACGATAACACTATGGCAAATGAGGGGTATGTCAGGATGCTGCGCGGGTTCCTGAAGACCGCAATACTCCCATATGTCAGCTGCTCCCGGGGGTGTGCACTGGACTTCGGCTGTGGACCCGGTCCTGTACTTGCGTATCTCATGGAGAAGGAGGGCTTCGCCGTTCGTCTTTACGACCCTTACTTCTTTCCCGATAAGACATACACGAAATACAACTACGATGTGATAGCCTCGACAGAGGTTTTTGAGCACCTGCAAAACCCATATGACAGCATGCAGAAGCTGGT
>PWGR01000105.1 GCA_003554565.1 Clostridia bacterium | reverse complement strand
TTATCGTGTGGTAATTGGACCATTGCAGTCAAGCACACGAGGCATTTTCACTGTGACCCATGGGTGTGCTGAAAGAGAGCATCCTCCTGCACCGGCCCCACCTGACCTGTCAATTCTGGTGAGGGCCTGCTGATCCGACACCTTCTCCTCATCTCCCAGGGTGATACCGCCGATGCTCTCCCTCGTCACCGCACTGTAGATGCCCAGGCTGGGGTCGGCGGTGACCCCGCTGGAAACTCTCCCTCTTGACTCCCACTGCAGCCTGCTCCTGTTTTGACGGGGAAAAAGGATGCCCCGGGTGCATGTCGAAGGACACTACATCCCCGTTCCGGAAAGGAAGACTGATCATATGCAGCGCAGGGTAATCCTCATCGAACCCGAGGACAACGTGGTGACCGCCCTGGATAATCTATCCAGCGGGGAGATGCTTGCCCTCGACCGGGACGGCGAACAGCTGCGGCTCACGGTGGCGGAGGAGGTGTCCTTTGGACACAAAATCGCACTGGAGGACATCCCCGCCGGAGGCGAAATTATCAAGTACGGGCACACCATCGCTCTCAGCAGCCGGGATATAAGATCAGGAGAACACGTACATGTACATAACGCAGAGGGACGGCGCGGCCGCGGAGATCTGACGCGGGAGAGGCGGCGAAAAGATGAGTGAGCTGACCGGGTACCGGCGGGAGGATGGAAGCACCGGCATACGCAACCACCTGTTGGTGCTGTCATCTGTGGTGTGTGCCAACGTCGCGGCAGAAAAGATCGCCAGACGCGTACCGGGAGCAGTCGCCCTGACGCACCAGCACGGCTGTGCCCAGCTGGGTGAGGACCGGGATCAGACCAGGCGCACCCTGGTCGGCTTCGGGAGCCACCCCAACGTGAGGGCAACACTTGTGGTCGGGCTCGGCTGTGAGGCAATCCAGCCGGACACCATCGCACAAGCCATAACTGAGGCCGGGAGACCGGCTGAGGTGCTGACCATACAAAAATGCGGTGGCGTGTCCGCGACCGTTGAGCACGGAACTTCGCTGTTGAACCACCTGGCCGAAAAGACAGAGAGAACGGAACTGGTGCCGATTGCCTGGAAGGATCTCATTCTGGCCACCGAGTGCGGGGGATCCGATGCCACCAGCGGCCTGGCCGCCAACCCGGCAGTGGGCAGCGCGGCAGATGCCGTGGTGCGGGAGGGCGGCACCGTGATCCTATCCGAGACCATGGAGATGGTGGGCGCAGAACACCTGCTGGCCGCAAGAGCAGAAACCCCGGTGGTTGCCGGGGAGATCCGCGCGATGGTCCAGCGGGCCGAGGAGGCCGCCCTCGCCATGGGCGAGGACATCCGGGGGGCACAGCCAGCGCCGGGAAATATAGCCGGGGGCATCACCACCATAGAAGAGAAGTCGCTGGGCTGCATCTTCAAGGGGGGCACGACGCCCATCCGCGAAGTGGTGCGTTACGCGGCGCGTCCGGATGAAAGCGGCCTGGTGATCATGGACACCCCGGGTCATGATGTGGAGTCAGTCACGGGAATGGTGGCCGGGGGCGCACAGGCAGTGGTCTTTACCACGGGTCGCGGTACGCCGACCGGGTGCCCTATCGCCCCGGTGATCAAGGTCACGGCAAATGACCGGGCCGCCCGGAACATGTCCGAGCACATCGACGTCGACCTCTCCGATGTCATCCGGGGTCAGATTGCGGTCCCCGAGGCAGGAGACCGGCTGCTTGCGCAAATCACCCGGACCATCCGGAGAGAAAGAACGCGCTCTGAAATGCTCGGGCACGGGGAATTCGCCATTCACCGCACCGGGCCCAGCGTGTAATTCTGAACCGCAGGCAGGATGCGGCTGCATCTTGTGTGCCCTCATCCGTCATATCCTGCACCACAGAACCGAATGTCACCGGTGCCCAGACGCGGCGTGGCCTCTCCGGGAAAACTGCATGTTCCTGAGGTGTCGCACCACCGGCCGCACCACGACGATCCCCGGGACCAGGAGACGGCTACGACTGCTCCTCCCAGATCACCGCCCCCATGTCGTATTCATCACTGTGTGAGGCCTGCTGGAAGTGCGATTGGTCATGGGTGATTTCCTTGCCCATGGCCCGTTCAATCAGGCGCAGCAGCTGCTCACCGCGGGCGGCAAAAAAGCCCCAGAAGTCGTCAGTCCGGAGTTTCTCCGGATCTATGCAGTGAGAACGGAGGATCCCGTTGAGGGCCTCCTCCCCGACCCCCGCATCCCTCTTGAGGCGCTTCAGGTATTCAGAGGGAGGTTTGCTTCCTATCTTACGGTTCGTTCGGGCCGATATGGCCGTCTTGTTTATTATGCTGTTGTAATGGCCGGCTTCTATGCCCTGTTTTCGACACCATGCCTTGGGGAAGATGTGATGTATATCAATGCTGTCATCAAAAAACGTCTGCGCCTCAATACTTTCTCCGGTGCGAAAATCCAGGCATCCTTCACGCATCAGAAGGGCATATACCCCCTTGTAGGCGGCGCTGTTGCGAGTCCGCAGGGTGAGCAGGCGGTTCGGTGAGAAACTGGCATCTTCTATGGTGACGGGTTCCTCTCCCCCCCGCACCATGTCCACCACCTCGGGAAGATCCCGGGCAAACCGTGTCTCGATGGCACCTCCATACAGTTCGCCGAGCACGCCGCACCAGTACCAGCGGGCAATTTTCTGCCGGGCGCCCTCCGTCTCAGCCAGATCACCCAGCTCGACCAGGATGGCCGACAGTGGAATAAGCTGGGTCCTGTAGGGCAGGTCTTTTGCCCGGAAGATCTTCTGGGAATGCAACAAGCGGGCGGCCCTGACCAGCCCTTCCTCCACCCGGTCCGCCCAGCGCTCATAGTCCTCTACTTCCAGCCTGAGGATGTCCCTGCGCTTGCAGCTTATCGCGGGAGCCCGATCACGGCTCACTCCGCCTTCACCCGACGATTGGCGCCGGTTCTTGGTCACAAGCAGGGTAACAGACTGCAGAAAATCATCGTTTTCCAGGTTGTCAAGGACGGGATGAGCTTCCTTGAACCTGCACTCTCGGGCCTCCCAGTCATCGCGCAGCTGGAAGTTGTCCGCAGCAAAAGACGCCGTGAGGAGCTCAAAGACATTGAGTACCACACCGCCGGTGTTCACCTTCTCAAACACCAGGCATACTGCCTCCTTGGGCGTCTCTTCCGTCAGCTTGATTATCGGCACCTGATACTGCTCAAAACGTTTGATTACTTCATTTTCGAAGGAATCAAAACGCTCTATCTTCTCCTGGTCATATTCCCAGTACTTGTAGTACCCCTGCCGCCAGGAGGCTGAGTCAAAGATCTGGTTCAACGGGAAGTGTTCCTCGGCGAATTCACGTTCCCGGCTGCTGAGATCGAGAACACTTCTCTGCCAGAAGCCCTTGACCACGCCATCCTCGGGGACGCTGATAATTGCCTCATCCCGGTCGGCCTCATCATCCAGAACCATCTTCATATCAATGTAGTACAGGCGTTTCATCCGCCTGCCTCTGTCGCTTCTGGTGGAGACCGGCCTCTGCTGCATCAGTGGGCCGTAAAGAGCGGTGAGACGCTGTTGGCCGTCAAGGACCAGCGCCTCGGGACGTACATCCTCAAGACGGGGATCGGTCCCCCGGATGGGTCGGGGCTTAAATAGCGCATTCCTCCCGGTCTCCAGAAGCATTATGGCCCCGATTGGAAAGGCGGCCGAGATACTGGCCAACAGGCTCTTGATCCGTGTGTCATCCCAGACCCAGCTTCGCTGAAAATCCGGCAGCTGCATCTTTCCGCTATCTATTTCCCCCAGCATTTCCTGCAGGGGGCGCTTGGTGCTGTCAAATGTAGCCACCCTCGTCACAAGACATCACCTCTGTATGATAATGACTGGATTGAAATCCTCAATCGCCCCGGATCGATAGCGACCGTCGCCCTGCGCAGCTCGCCCTGCAGAGCCCATCGAGTGCGAGGTTAGTTAGCCTGGTTCACTATCCTTGTAGAAGCATCAGATACAGCATGGGCACATCGCGGACACCATTGCCTGTACTACGGTCCCGGGCTTCCCTTCTGCCGGCAGCACACCGCGCACGCGATTTCCGCCCGGAAGGGGGCCGCGCAGCCGCCT
>PWGR01000207.1 GCA_003554565.1 Clostridia bacterium | reverse complement strand
GCCGTCTGCCTTATGCCGCAAACGGCCGGGTACGCGACCGGGAAGTCGTGGCCTCCACGCTCGAGACCTGCAACCTCGAACACCTGGCGCACCGACCGATCACCGCTCTCAGCGGGGGCGAGCGCCAGCGAGTCGCCATAGCCCGCGCCCTCACGCAGGAACCAGATCTTCTCCTTCTTGATGAACCGACCACGCACCTGGATATTCACTACCAAATAGAAACTCTGGAGCTGCTCTGTTCCCTCAACGAGCAAAGAGGTACCACAGTGGTCATGGTGCTGCATGATCTAAACTTGGCTGCACAATACTGCCACAAGCTGACGTTGATGACCGGGGGGGAGATCCTCTGCTCGGGTACGGCCTCGGAAGTGCTCAGGGCAGAAAACATCAGTCGGGCATACGGCACGGAGCAGGTGACAGTGACATCGCACCCGCGCACGAAAAAACCCGTGCTCCTGCCTCTGTGAGATATTAAGAGGAGGTTGCATTGATGCTGAGGAATCGAGATATCTGGCGATGCAGGTACATGCTATTTCTAGTCACCATCGCAGTTGCGGCCGTGGCAACCGCCGGGTGCTTCGGTGATGCCGTCGATGACGCCCCGGACGGGGAAGAGGCTGAGCCAGTTGCCGTCACAGATGACCGGGACGTAGAAACGGTCTTCTCGCAGCCCCCCTCCCGCATAGTGTCCATCGGACCGGTCAACACGGAAATCCTGTACGCAATCGGGGCCGGAGACCTGCTTGTCGGCGTCGACATGTATTCAGATTGGCCGGAGGCAACGGCAGATATGGAGACTGTGGGGGATCTGCGCGAGCCGAGCGCGGAAGTCATTACAGCACTGGAACCCGACGCGGTGATAGTATCACACACCACCATGGAGACCATCGAGAAGCTGGAGGGCATGGATCTCAAGGTCGTGGCCATTCTGACCGATGATCTGGATGACCTGCACCGGACCGCTGAGAGGCTCGGCAGGATCACCGATCGCAGCGAGGAGGCGGACCGGTTGACCTCGGAATTGGAAGCCGCGCTGGAGTGTATAGAGAAGGCCATAGGCGGGCCGGATGAGAGGCCCGGAGTCTTTTTCGAAATTGATCCTGACCCGCTCTGGACGGCGGGAGGCGGCAGTTTTCCCGACCTGCTGATTGAACGGGCCTCAGGCGACAACATCTTCTCCGACCTGGACCCGTGGGCCGAAGTCAGTTCTGAGGCAGTAATTGATCGGAACCCGGATGTGATTATCGGCACTCTGCAGCAGACGCGAGAAATGATCGACTCCGGCGAGCGTCCGGGGTGGGATGAGATCACTGCCGTACAGAAAAACCACATTGAGATCCTGGATGCTGATCTACTGCACCGGGCGGGTCCGCGCCTGGTATTTGGCTTTGCGGAGATGGCGCGGGCCATCTGGCCAGAACGCCTGCAGGAACTGCCGTGCGTGGACGAATACGAGGACAAGTTGATGCAGTGGATCGGGGAATAGAGGAGAGCGCCAGCGTCGCGGAGATGAGGATACAGCCTTGCAGGAGAACCCACGGCGGAAGATCTCATCAGGTGCCATATCTTATTCCCACTTCATGACGGGCGGGTTCCTGGTTCTGGCCGGTGCTCTCATCGCCAGCATGATGTGGGGTGCGGTGACCGTCCCGGGCAGCACCGTCATCCGCGCCCTCATCGGAGATCAGGAAATTCTATCCTCCCACCGGGCCATAGTTGTGCAGGCGAGACTGCCGAGGACCATCATGGCCGCCCTGGTCGGAGCCGGGCTGAGCCTGGCCGGGGCGGCTTTTCAGGGACTATTTCGCAATCCCCTGGCCGGACCATACGTCCTTGGGGTCTCCAGTGGGGCATCCTTTGGAGCGGTACTGTCTATGGTGCTGGGTATACAGATCAACATCCTCGGTGTAGGGGCGGTACCCACCATGGCTTTCGCCGGCGCCCTCCTTACAATATTTGTGGTCTACAACCTGTCCCGCTGGAACGGGGAGGTGGACGTGACCACCATGCTCCTGGCCGGAATTGCCATAAGCGCCATGTTTTCCGCCCTGATCTCCCTTCTTCTCACCTTCGCGCGTGAACATGTAATAGGCAGCGCTGTATTCTGGATGATGGGGGGGTTGTCAGGGGCCAGCTGGGCCCGCCTGTACCTGGTGGGCATCCCCTTTCTCCTGGGCTCGGTTTCCCTGTGGTTTCTCGCCCAACCCCTGAATGCATTCCTGCTGGGCGAGGAAGAGGCACACAACCTGGGAGTCAACATATCAGTTCTCAAAAAGGCAGTGCTGGTCATAGCCTCATTGTTGACCGCATCCGCGGTGGCGGCCAGCGGCGCCATCGGTTTTGTTGGCTTGATAGTCCCGCATGCGGTTCGCGCCTTTGTGGGACCGGACCATCGCCGCCTGCTTCCCGGCTCAGCTGTAGTGGGGGCGGGCTTTCTGATTCTCGCAGACACAGCAGCACGCACCGTCCTGGCGCCCATGCAACTGCAGGTCGGTATACTCACCGCACTTTTGGGCGGCCCCTTCTTCATCTACATATTGAAACGCCACCGGCGCTCCCCGACCGGATTTTGAGATGATCCCATCGATGGAGCCGGCGCCGGGGGGCGAACCGGGTGCACAGTCAGGATCCGGTGGGCTGCGCTGACCATTCGTAGATCTCGGCAAACCGTTGATGGGAGGCCACAAAGGCCTCCAGCACGTCGGGACAGAAGTGACCGGGCTCCGTCCTGCCGTCACCGGTGAGTATGAGGTGCAGGGCCCGTTTATGATCGACGGGCAGCTTATACGGGCGATGGGTCCGGAGGGCGTCGTACACATCGGCTACAGCAACAATGCGGGCGGGCAGGGGTATTTCGTCTCCCCGCAGCCCGAACGGGTAACCCGTGCCGTCCCATTTTTCGTGATGGTGCAGTGCAATCTGTCGCGCCGTGCCCATGTCGGGCCGCAGTCCCAACATGCCGGCCCCACAGACCGTGTGCAGTCGCACCAGCCCGAATTCCGCACGGGTGAGAGGACCCTGTTTCTGCAGAATTCGCTCCGGGACCATTACCTTACCCACATCGTGCATGCGGGCTGACTGCGCCACATCCTCCACCTGGGTCCTGGACAGCCCGAGTGTAATGGCCAGCTCCCTGCTGTATTCGGCCACCCGGTCTACATGATTGTCCTCCGGCCAGTCTCCCTCCTCTGCAGCGCGCCGGGCAATTTGCCGCAGGCCGGAGAGCATCCCCGCACCGGTCTCCACCACCCTGACGATGTGATCCAGGGCGGCGAGCAGCCGATCGGTACAGCCGGTCGGCCCGGCCCTGTGGCAGCTGGAAATGCCGCAGGCTAACATGAGCCGGGGATAAGCATTTTCTTCCGGAGCAAGGTATTCAGAAATCCCGTCTGTGCTGAATGCAGCTGGTTTCCTCACGGCCCGTTCACTCCTCCCCTGTCCCTCCACTCGTTGTATCGTAAGTCGCACAGAATTTGTTGAGGGCAGTCCCGCAGGCCAATTCGATGCTCATTCCCCGTACCCAGGCAACCTGCCGCAGAGCAGAACCGGACTGCCCGGTCGGCGGTTAACGGATGGGGCAACGTGGCCTCTGTCCCCACGAAATAACTGTTGGACGGAGGGAAGCTGATAGTGCGAATCGGACGTCCTGCACTGCTGGTAGTTGATCACGATGAGTACATCAATTTCCACCGCTCCGCTCTGGGATTCTGTGTTCTGATGGAGCACAAAGATGAAAGATACGGACACCCGGTACAGATCGCCCCTTCCGACAAGAGGGAGGTCGGGGTGCGGCTCATCGAATGCACTGATATACCGACGCTGGGGCCGTCCGCAGGGAAACCGCAGCTGGTACTTCACACAAATGATCAGCAACGAATCCTGAGGCGGGCCCGCACTGACTGGGCGCGGATCAAGACCGGGCCATTTGATGCAGGCGATGGACGCGTCGCGCATGTCCTCGATCCGTCAGGTAACGAGCTCACACTCGCACAGCTGTGCGGCCGGCGAAGTCCGCACCATGACAGGAAATGCGACGAAACGGGATGGAACCGCACCGAACGGCGGCCGCACCCGCCTCCCCGGGCGAATCCTGAATACTGTCACCCCTGCTTTTCACCCGCATTTCGCGCCTCATTGGCACAGCTCTGCAACCGGGAAAACGTCAAAGCAGATACAGCAGTGCAGAACCCGCCCCTGGCGCCTGCACAAGACGACAAACTGCCTCCAATGTCCGGACATCCCGGACCCAGGCCACCACAACCTGCTGCATCATCTGGAGGTGCCCCCGCAGAAACGAGATCGTCCCCAGGGTAACCCGGAAGGCCACCAGGGGAAAGTGGGGGCTCGATGTCCCGGCCATCCCGCTCATCATCAGCGGGCGCGCCAAATTACACATAAACTGCTGGTGCGGCACCCAGCTTGGTCAACCGGCACTTACGTTCACCAACTACCGGTGCATTAGGGACGGCAAACATCATAGTGATGTTGACTGAATGATTCCGGGCGCGCAAACACCATGCTGTGGGCGGCAGAGACCGGCTCGGGCCGGCCAATCCCGAGAGACGGGCGCGCCCAAGCGGCTGACCTGCGACATGGCTGGTCCGGTCAATGCGGTCGTATTTAGAAGCGGGCAATTCTCCAGTGATGCTGTTTCCGACGCGCGACGCATCGAACGCCTCTCTTTTCATGCCCGGCCGCGGATTTTCCAAGACAGGAGGGCCCCTCGGGCAGAGCCTCTATATCACATGGCATCCGGACAACGGAATGACGCGTGGGGTGAGCAGTTTCCGGCTATAAAAATCCCTTTGCCCCCAGGTACTGCGGGGGCAAAGGGAGGAGGGGGGTATGTTGGGGGGATCAAGCACTCACGACTCACGCGGGTCGGCCGTGCTGCGCGGCCGGGACCGTCATCCATGCGGCCCGCTTTCTCCCTCGCCATTTTGTAAGCTGGACTTGCGACCTCACTATATATGAGATCCAGATTCCAACTAACGCAACCATATAACATATACGGTACACTGTCAAGAAATTAAGCATATGCAATCCGGCATATTGCCGATATATACGAAATACCGGCAGTATTCTGGCCGAACGAAGGCAAATCAGAGCAATACCGGGGCGTCACTGACTGCGCAGCAGCGGCACAAGAGGACTCTTGAAGCGAAACCGGCGAGAGAAACTTCACCGGAATCGCGACTCCTGGTTCATCCTGACCGGCTCTGTCTGCAAAGCCAGATATCATCCCGCAGGTTCAGCTCGGGGCCATGCCGGCAGACCTGCTTATGACCGTCAGATTGTATCATTTTGCGCTCTAACGAGGGTGGTGTAACTGGTCCGTGGCCGGTCCCTGGATTATGATCCCTGTAGTCATCCAGTCCCGGCATATATCGCAGGCATTGCCAGCATCCACCAGGACAACTACATCTGTCAACCTGGGGGCTCCAGCCCGCACCCGACCGTCGCCCGCCGCCTATTCAGAGACGACTGTGATCATATTGCATACGAAGGAAAGGAACTGCAGCCCCCATTGGGACCCTCCGTGCCCCGACCCCCCTGGGGGTGCTCGATGCTGACTGCCGGCTCGATGTAGTCAGCTGCCCAGCATCCCTCCTAATAACCGAATCTGGCACAGAAGGCTAAGACCACCGGGTCACCTTCGACCGGCGCCCGGTACGGGCTCCCCTGGTACGCCGGGTGTGCGACCTCACCCGCGTCCTGAATCTCACTAATCTGTCAATATTAGCTCTGTGTTGCCACTTCCCTCCGGCCCGACTCGACTCGGTCCGGCAGCATAGCTGTTGTTGCATTGCTCTGTTAGTCTTTCAGGGTGATGGGGTGATGGTGGGATAAAGCCGCGGGCGCCCGGTGCAATGGAGGGCAGATTTCAGGGCGCAGCGTCAATCTCCCCGCCACCGGCCGCCTGCAGCTGTGCTCAGGCAGAGACCACGTGAGACATGTCCCGTCTCACATGTTGCCCGGCATGCTGCAGACGACAGGCGGCCATGCAGAATCAGAGCGCATCCAGCAGACGCTTCTTGGAATCACGTACGTGATCCAGAGATAGCTCGGTAGCTCGCTCCAGATCTCCGGCAATAACCGCTTCTCCCAATTCCAAGTGCCCCTCAATCAACTCAATTACCGGCATCCTGGGTGCCCTGGTGACGCGAAACATCCTGATACTGTGGACACTCAACATTTCCAGCGTCTTGATAAGATAGGTATTTTCGGTCATCGAAGCAACAACACTGTGAAACTCGAGATCCATCTCATACGGCTGCTGCGTCTCATTCATGTTGTCCATTTGCTCTCTCAGCTCATCCAATATTGGTTGGTTGCTGCATCTGAGTGCCAACCGGACCTCGAGAGGAGTGAGGGTCTCCCGCATTTCAAAGATATCACCCACATCAGAAAGGGTAACTTCCGTCACATGTGAGCCTGATCCGGGCCTGAGTTCCACCAGATGCTCCGATGCCAGCTTGTGCAGGGCCTCTCGTATCGGGGTGCGACCCAACTGGTAATTCGAGACCAGATCTGATTCCCGCAGGTACTGGCCTGGTCTCAGTTCAAGGGTGAGTATGGCATTGCGCAGGATCCGGTATGCCTTTGCACTAGCCAGTTCATTTGTGGACACAGCATGCATCAACTCCATCCCAAATAAGTGAGCATGAGTTCATAACAGGTGAAGGAAAGCGCACGCCTCTGCCGTGGCGAGAGCAGTCCTTACTGTGAGCAGGGCCTATTTCCTTATACTCACAGAATTGAGCCATCCTGTATCTTATAATTCTATGCAGTGCAGGCTATTTGATAATACTACGGAATGTTGCCGCAGCTCAAATACTCAAAAAGTGAATAACCAGTTCATTATCAATGAAAACCGGAAGGCTGGGAGGTACGGATGCGACAGCTGCTGACAACAACGGGTCGCAGCGTCCCCTGCAGCAGCAGTTTACCATGGTGAGATACCGGCATTCCTGCCCTCTAACGCACAAAAACTGCTCACTGAGTTGTCAGATTGCGGTGGCCAGTACAGCGGCCGAACCACAACACTTCGACAGTCCAGCACACTCTTGAGAATATGATCAATATATGACTGACAACTCTGAGTGCAGCAGGCACCGGCAATCCCGCACTAATTTTTCACTCATGCACGGGCACGGACCGCGCTGCCGTGGGACCTGTCGGGTGAAAGCAGGCAACGCGCGGGCCCCTCACCGGCGGTGATCTGTACCATTGAACGCAGTATACGCATTACTCATTTGTCGAGCATCTTGACAATATATTTATAGATATAATATCCTTGCCCCAGTTGTCAGGAAACATCGGCAGGTTGACTTGATACTGGGTAGTGATCAACCTCTGGTTTCAGTGTTTCCTCAATGCACATCCCCCTCGCTTCCTTGCCCTCGTGCCGTTCCTCCGGTTCGAGGGCAGAGAGGCCTTCTGGCGCGTTCTATCCATTAATTGCTGCAGGATGACTGAACGCTGCAGACGTATATCGCCAGTGGGTCGCGGTGTGACAGCAATGAGGACCTGACACTGAACAGCTGCGGAGACGGCGAAAGCACACAGCCAGAGAAGCGCCGGTGTCCTGGCTCATTCGGCTGCACCCAGCACTGATTCCCCCTGCTGATGAGGTGAGTCAACGCCTCCCCTCCCCTTCGACCAGGTGAAGCGCCGGTTCTGGGCGACACTTAACCCGACATGACCTGATGTCTCGCGGTGGTCTGACATGGAGCAGCGAGAGTGGCAGGCGGATACCTGAGCTGTCGCCGGTCGGACGCGATATGAGCCCGAATCCCAGCGGTCACCGCTCCCGCAGATTAGCCGTGTTCAGGATTTTTGCTGACACGCCGGGAAGGTGTTCCCTCCACGGCCGACGAACGACTCAAAAAACCGGAGAATCTGTACACACCGCGCCGGCCACAGCAGGCGATAGAGGGCAGCGTCACCTGGAAGGAGAATCGAAAGTGGACTACGTCAACCGTCTCAGGCAGCTGCAGGAGAAAATGGAGAGCAGGCTGTTCGACGGGCTCATCTACGGGATTGGCCCCAACTTCCGGTACTTCACGGGTCTTTCTGCGACGTGGAAGAGAGAAGAGGAACCGGAAAGGCCGGACGCCATCCTGCTACTGGCCCGGGCAGCAGAACCCAGGATCATAATGGATGAATCACACTCCGAATGGGTGGAGCGGGCTCCAGTCGAGGTCCACCTCGTGAAGGGGCAGATAGAGATAGTGGACATACTCAATAAGATTCTCCCCGGGAGACGCATCGGCATAGGGCCGGGACCGGCCGCGGGCTATCTGAGGCAGATGTTGCAGAGGGTGCTCCGGGAACCCCAGGTCGTCAGTGCGGACTCACTGGGAGAGGAGATGCGCTACCGCAAGAGCGAGGACGAGATAGCTGTCCTGCGGAAGGCAGCTGTACTCTGCGACCAGGTCATGGGAGAAGTAGTTGAGTATATACGCCCCGGCACCAGCCAGACCGAACTGGAGGAAATGATAGCCGAATTCGGCTGTCGTGCGGGGGCCGAGTCTGTATCGTTTTCGCCCACCGCCGGATACGTAAAGTCAGACACTGAACCGACAGATGATCCCTTTGTCTACCCGAAGGATGACGGTCTGGTACCGGGAACGTCCATTGCCTTCGACTTCGGGTTCGTGGTCGACGGATACTGTTCGGACTTCGGCCGTTCGTTCTACTGCGGCCCAGCTCCGGATCATATCAGAGAGGCCTACCGCGCACTGCAGCAATCCCAGCTTCACCTGATCAGCCGCATGAAACCAGGACAGCTCCTGCTCAGTGAGCTGTTCGACGTCGCAGAAGAAGCTTTGGATCAGCGCGGCTACGGAGACCGCCTGCGGGCCAGGCTACCCGAACGCAGCTTGGGGCACCAGATCGGCGTAGACCTGCACGAAAACCCACGCCTGCAACCCGAATCTGATGTGACCCTGCAGCCGGGAATGGTCATGGCAGTGGAGCCAAAACTCTGGCTGCCCGGCGAGTATTATCTGCGGGTCGAGGACATTGTGCTGATTACCAATGACGAACCCGAGATCCTTACCAATTACGACCGCGACACCTTCGAGCTGCCGGTCACCTAGAGAAGGCGCGGCGGGATGGGGAACACCCGTCCTCCATCCCGCAGTATGTCCGGTCACTGTGGGCTCCCACCCACAGCCGGGTTCTGTGTCGCCACAATCAATATCCGAGTTCCTCTGGCACCAGCACCACCGTCACATCTGTACCGCCGGGCTTTCTGTCCATGACCACCGTTACGCCGCAGATGGTCTCGCCGGCCTCACAGTCCACACAGTACCCGGTCCTCGCGCATGGACTCCTGGTGTCCAGTCGGATGGCGTTGATGGGGGCCGCGATCCTCTTGACCCTGTCCACCCCCTCCTGCAGGTCATCGACGATCTTATTTGCACCAGTTACGACAATTACCCTGTCGGGGCCAAACACCATGGCCGCAACCCGGTTCCCGGTGCCGTCGATGTTCACCAGCCTGCCGTCCAGCGTCACCGCATTGGTACCGGTGAGCAGTACGTCCGACGTCAGCTGCTTCAGCCGGAGCTCGCGTATTTCTGCCGGCTCGGCGTCGGTGACCCAGTGCTGCACCACCGGGTTACCGCGCTCCTGAAGGGACTGCATGAGACCGAGTTCTCGCACGGTCACTGTCCCCGGAATTCCCACCGTCTCGTCCGGATCGATCATATCCATAATCCTTTGGGCAGCATCCTCCCGGTCCGCGGCGGTAATCGCCTCAAACCCCTTATCCACCAGTGCCGCAGCCGTCGCCTCGCAGCGAAGTCGATAGAACTCTCGTCGCGCCTGTTGATAGTCGGACATATCCGGCTCCTCCCAAGTTGTAATGCGTCAACCTCAAAGCATCAGCTTCTACGTACGTCGGCCCAGCCCTCCCCTTTTCACCCAGTGACACCGGGTGATTCCCCCTCGCAATGCTGGGTACAAGGCGGGTGATGGTGGGTTTTTTGTCCCGGCGGGGGGAAGAGAGGTCGTCCGGATCCCTCTTCGGCCCTGCATTGGCAGGCCGGCCAAAAAAGAGACGGGCTTCCGAATAGCACCCGTTAGTGTCATAATGGAATCATAAGTTTCATAATGCTTTCATATGGTAACTCTTCCTGGCAACCTACAAACCCACATAGAAAGGAGTGGTCGTGTGATTCGCACTGTTGGCCTCCTGACCCGTCCCCCGGACGCAAATGGTCATCTCGACCCGACCTCCGCCGCCATCCGGGATGCCCTGCTGCAGGGCTATAAGGTCGCACTGCTGGAGGGTGGTGCCGACCTGCCAGAGCAGCTGCATCGCTCGCCCATAGATCTGATCTTCAACAACTTCTCCGGCGAGGGTAACCGACGACACCAGGCAGCAGTCTGCGCCTTAATGGATCTTATGGAGGTTCCCTACACCGGATCAGATTACCGCGCCCACATCATCGGCCTGCACAAGGATCTGGCAAAGAAAATTTTTGACTATCACGACATAAAGACCCCAACCTTTGTGATAGTGGACAACCTATCGCAGACTGAGCTGGCCCGAAAGCTTTCTCCCCCACTCTTCGTGAAGCCGGTAGCGGAAGGTTCCAGCACTGGAATCGGCCCGGACAGCGTCGTCTACGACCACCGGCAGCTGGTGACAAGCGTCCGTAAGGTGCTGCGTGAGTACAACCAGCCAGCGCTGGTCGAACAGTACATTGACGGTCGGGAGTTTTCGATTGGGGTGCTCGGGAACGAGCCGCCCACTGCGCTTCCGCCCGTGGAAATAAGCTTCGCCCCGACCCAGGGATTTTACACCCATCGCATTAAGATGGGAGACGCCGCACAAACGCGAGAGGCGACTGACCTGGATCCGAAGCTGCACCAGGAGATGGCCGATCTGGCCGTCTCGGCATTTCGCGCAGTCGGCTGTCAGGACTATGCCCGGGTCGATGTGCGGGTGGACAGCAACGGCGCTGCACACATCCTCGAGATCAATACCCTGCCAGGATTGCGTCCAGGCTTCAGCGACTTCCCCAAAGCGGCGGTCGCCGCGGGAATGTCGTACGGGGAGATGGTCCACAACATAGTCCGTCTGTGCCTGCAGCGGCACGCGGATCCCGCCCGGGCGAGCTCCTGATGCTGAAGCATCTCCCTGACGGACCACCACGGAAGGAGACCACCCCAACCTGAAGAAGGTAATCATGGGAGGTCCTTTACCTCCCTCACCGAGATCTGCATGTGGGAAAACCCAGAGGGGGTACAAGCAATGAGAAATAAACTGAAAAAGATCGATGAATTCGCCCTGCAGAAGGTCAAAAGATCCCACCTGCCCGGCCTGAGCCTGGCGGTAATCGATGACGGCGAGATCACCCATACAAGGGGGATCGGTCACAGCAACCTCGAGGCAGGGCTTCCCGCCACTGCTGAAACTCTGTACGGAATAGGAAGCATCACCAAGTCCTTCACCTGCCTGGCCATCATGCAGCTGGCAGAGGAGGGCAGGCTGAACATACAGGACGAGGTGGCTGATTACCTCGACTTCGACATAAGGCCGGGAGGAAAGCCGGTACGGATCGAGCACCTTATGTCGCACACCAGCGGCATACCAGCCCTCGCGTACGCAGAAGCGGTAATCCGCAAGGGGATCGGAGATGTCCCGGAGGGAGTACCGATAGGCGACGTACAGGATATGCTTACGTTCATGGCCGAAGCCGGGGACTGGGCGCACGCAGAGCCAGGTGAGAGATGGTTCTACCTGAACGAGGGATACGTGCTGTTGGGAGGCATCATCGAATGCGTCTCCGGCAGACCGTATGCAGAATACGTCACGGAGAACATATTGAAGCCCCTGGGCATGCACCGCAGCTTCTTCTCTCGCGAGGAAGTCGAGGCAGACCGCGACGCGGCGCAGCCCTACGTGGTGGACGGCGAGGGAGGGCGCCACCCCAAATCCTACATGTACGGGTCGATAACCGCTGACGGTGGACTCATCAGCAATGTCGAGGACATGGCCCGCTACATCCAGATGTACCTCGGCGGCGGGCGCCTGAATGGCGAGAGGATCTTAAGTGAAGAATCGGTGCGGGAGATGATGAAGCCGCGCATCGGCACTCCGGCCGCCGACTTCTTCCGCCGCAGCAGGGACGGCCGCACACTGACCGCAGACTTCTCCGCGAGTGATGGGCCCCGCAAGTACGGCTACGGCCTGGGCATGACCCGGGATTTCTTCCGCCGGCGGATGGTGGAGCACGGGGGGAGTGTGTTGGTGTCCACCGGACAGATGTCATTTATGCCCGATGAAGGGCTCGGTGTGATGCTTCTGGCAAACGGGTCCGGCTATCCCCTGGGCAATCTCGCCCATTACGCCCTTGCCGTGCTGCTGGACGAGGACCCCAACGAGCTGCGCTTCCGGGCAGCCGAGGTATTTTACGAGGGACTGCCGGGCGTCTACGAGTCTTACATGGGCAACCACCGGGGCACAGTCCGTCGCAGCGGCGATTTCCTGCAGTTCGAGACCGCAGGCGAGCACCTGAGCCAGACAGTTCCCCTGATTCCCGAGCGTGTGAGCCGGGACGGGGCTCTCTTCTTTACACTGCAGGGCGGCTCCAAGATGCCGGTTGAGTTTGTCCGGCACGAGGAAGCCCCCACAGAACTCATCTTCGAGCGGCACAAGATGCGCCGGGTATCAGACGTGACCGAATAGAGTGCACCGGCACCCCGCCCCGCTGCGGGAAGGAATTTCTTCGTTATGCGAGAATCCGGTACGGAGTGCAGTGTCAGATGATCCTGCAGCTGTCCGAAAGGAGTGTCGCCGATTTCCGAGCAACGGGGCGCGGGCGCCGGCCTGCCCAGACTGCTGCTGGTGCTCTCCCTCCCATACCTGGCAATAAGCCTCAATAACAACGGTTTTCTGGCCCTCCTGCCGTTTGTGCGGGAAGAGTTCGACCTCACCAGGGCACAGGTGGGCTCATACACTACTTTCTTTTTCATCAGTGCAGCACTGTTGGCCGTCTTCACCGGCAGCCTCGTCGACCGCCTGGGGGCAAGGAAGGGCATCATCATCGGCCTGTCCTGTATGGGCTCAGCCATGCTCCTCTACGGGCTGGTCCCCTCCTTCCCCTTGCTCCTGGGACTCCCTTCCCTCGCCGGCCTGGGGTTCAGCATAATCACACCCTCAGTGAATAAGGGGGTCCTCGCGGGCGCTCCACCCGGTAAGAGGGCCACATCCATGGGAATCATGCAGTCGGGAATCGGAATCGGCGGATTCGCAGGTGCCAGCCTTCTCCCCGTGTTGGGTGATAGTATCGGGTGGCGCCTGAGCATCCAGAGCACGGCGGCCTTCGCCCTCTTCATAGCGTTGATGATATATCTGTCTTACCGCGATGACAGCAGCCCCGGTGCACCGCCGGCGGAAACGGAAGCATTGGGGGAGAACCTGATGTCGCTTCTGGCCGATCACAGAATCCTGCGGGTATGTTGTGTGGGAGCCGTCTACGGGTCAATGTTTGCCGCCGCCATCTCCCACTATACTGTTTTTCTCTCCGAAGACCTGCAGCTTACCGCCGCACTGGCCGGGCTCGGACTCGGCCTGGTACATGTCGGGGGCATCGCCGGACGCCCCCTCTGGGGTTGGCTCTCCGACGCCGTTTTCCAGGGTGACCGCCCCAAAACCCTCTTCTCCGTCGGTCTTATGATCGGGGGTCTTTACGTCCTCATGGGTATCCTGGCTTACGGTATCCATCTGCCGCTGCCTGCAGTATACATCTTCTCCATGCTGTTGGGACTGACTGTTCTCAGCTGGATTTCGGTGTACTTCGTGACGGTAGGAGAACTCGCCGACGAGGCAAGGGCGGGAACCGCAACCGGCCTTGCCCTGGTGTTCAACCGTGTAGGCATGCTGCTTGCTCCACCCATATTTGGTTGGCTGGCCGACAGCACCGGGACATACCAGATCAGCTGGATTCTGCTCGGATTGATAGCCGCGGTGGCAGCCTCCGCATTTTACATTCTGACCCGCAGAAGTCACACCAGTCAGACCCGACACCGAAACAGCGACACCAGCGATGAAGTGACGAAGTTAACTGGGCAAAAGCGGTGATCCCTGGATGGCCGTTGACACCGATCAAGGTACCGACATGTAGTTTTGGGCACTGCCCCCGTCCAGATAGTGTATTATGAACCCCACCTTCTGGACCGCTCTCTCGTTCTCAAGGGTCAGTGAAAGAGTCCATTCATCCTCGATTTCACTCCGGCGCATTGTCTCGAGCAGTTCGTCATCCTCACAGGCGACGCAAAAATCAATGGACTCAATTAGATTGACACCCGGCGGCACTCCTCTATGCACCATACTGGCCTCGTAGCTTCTCCCGCGGTCGCTCTCCACCACCCGGCCCTGGAAATACCCGCCGAACTTGCTAATGTCAACTGTCTCCGGATGACCTGCCCGGTAACCGTCACCGTCGCTGCAATAGATGACGTAACTGAAGGGGGCCGAGCCCATTGATTCAGATCCGACACCTATGCCCTCTGAGACATGCGTCGTTCGCCCGCCGTCTGCACTCAGGTCAGGTGAGAAGTCGATGCTCATCCGGGGGGCGCCCGCGGAAACGGGAACCCGCAGCAGGGCCCGGTGAGAAAAAGGGGAAAGAGCTGTTATCTCCGCCTCGCGCCACTGTTCGTCATCGAAGGAGTACTGCACGCCGACCTCTGCATCCCCGGCAATCTCGGAGAAGGTCCACTCGAGAGTCAGCACCATTTCAGATCCATCCGAGCCGTAATCGAGGACCTCCAGCCTGGGTGATGAATACCAGGCCATTGATTCATCCAGCTCCCTCAGATTGTCCCGGATGCGGGCAACCTCTCCCTGCATCCTGTTGATCTCGGAAGTAACGTGGCCGCGGAGCGCGCCGATCTCGGAGTACAGGTCACCGGCCCGGCTGAGGGCCATCAGGTTGATCACTACGCTGATGATGAGAAGCACTAGCAGCGCCCTGGATTGCAGCCCCGGTTGTTGTAGATTCACGGCATCACATCCGATCATTTGTCTAATAGGGTCCGGTATGCCCGGCACCCTGTCTGTCTGACGGCCGTACATCACAATATGTTCCGCCGGGTTCTCCAGGTGCCGTTGCTCCGGAGGCTCAATACCTGCAGCTGCGCAATCGAGTACAATGAGAAAATATCAGTGATGGTGTTCATTCGAAGAATCGGCTGGGCTAGATTCGCAGCGCACTTCAGTTTACCCGGGTCGTCAATCCTCTGCTGGGCGGCGCGCGGCGATGCTCACCGGGCATCTGTCTCCAGAGCAAGCCAGACATGACGCCTCATCTCCTCGGGTAAGGAAACCGGGTCCGGTCGCTGTGGGCCGGGACGCGGGGCAGTCCTCCCGACTCCCGGTCCTCCTATCCGGGGTCCCTCATCAACTAATGCCTTCGCCGGTTCCACCGCGTATCCTTATACGCACTGGATTTTGATCTTCGAAAGGCGACAGGGGTGAGGCGAAAAACCCCACCCCTGACTCCTCAGCGAAACTGCTCCAACATGGAAAGCGGTGGAAAACTGATGGCCTCCTCCGGGCACTGCGCCCGGCAGTTACTGCATCCGACGACACAGTTATAGGGGTTTGCCACTACAGGCCGGTCGGCTTCCTCATCCCACTCATAGGTATCGTGAGGACAGAAATCGTAGCAGCTCCCGCAGCCGGTGCAGCTGTCATCGATGATTTCCGGATACCAGGGAATCTGTTCGCGCGGGGTGTCTTCTATACCCATGGAATCCCCTCTCCCTCAGCCATCCAGCCATTTCTCTACTTCCTCTACAGCGGGCACTTTGCCCTCAATCTTGACCTTACCGTCGACGATGACTGCCGGCGTCATCATCACTCCCCGATCGACTATCTCATTGATGTCGGTTACGTGCTGCACCTGAACGTCCACTCCGGTCTCCTTCATCGTCTCCTCTATCATCTGCGTGGTGCGCTCGCACTTGGGGCAGCCCGGACCCAGGATTTCTACCTTCATTGCGCTCACTCCCTTCAGGCGACCAGATTACCGTAGATCATCCCGGCCATCGTCGCCATGATCACCACCAACACAATAAACACCAGCGTCTTCTTGGTTCCCAGGACACCGCGGATCACCAGCATGTTTGGAAGACTGAGCGCCGGACCGGCCAGAAGCAGCGCCAGGGCGGGGCCGTCGCCCATGCCCAGCCCGAGAAGTCCCTGCATAATGGGAATCTCCGTCAGTGTCGCGAAGTACATCAGCGCCCCGATCACACTGGCCGTCAGGTTGGCCGTCAGGGAATTGCCCCCCACCAGGCGGCCGACCCATTCGGCGGGGATGATTCCGGCCTCAGCCTCCGGGCGCCCCATCAGGAATCCGGCCACCAGCACACCCGCAAATAACAGCGGGAGGATCAGCTCGGCGAATTCCCACGTTGAACTCATCCAGGAGCTGAGTTCTGTCCGGTTGAACCAGGCGCGTATCATCAACCCCAAAGCGATCATCAACCCGATGACAATGAACCACTTCATATCGAAGACGGCGAGCCAGAACCCTGCCGCCCCCTCGGGGCGTTTCCAGGTAGCGATAATCAGTATCAGGACCATGACTGCAAAGTAGGCGAGATTCTGTACGGGCGCCCGCGGCTCTTCATGGCCGTCCTCCGGGGGATCTATGGCATCCGTCCGCTCCCGGTCCTCCTCACGGAATATGCTGCCCATAAGCAGTCCGATGACCAGGGCAAAAACCACCGCGCCGATCACCCGGGCCAGGCCAATTTGCCAGCCGAGAACCTGCGCAGTCAGGAGTATGGCCAGGACGTTGATGGCCGGTCCCGAGTACAGAAAAGCCGTGGCCGGGCCGATTCCCGCGCCCCGGTGATATATACCGGCAAACAGCGGGAGAATGGTGCAGGAACATACCGCCAGAACCGCGCCGGATACCGAGGCTATGGAATACGAAACCCACTTCTTTGCACCAGCCCCAAAGTATTTGATCACCGCTCCCTGCGAGACAAAGTTAGCAATGGCCCCGGCAAGAAAGAACGCGGGAATGAGACAGAACAGCACGTGTTCCCGCGCATATTCCTGCAGCATGTGAAAGGACTCCACCACGGCGCGCTGGACTGCGGTGTGCTCGAAGGGTATCAGGTAGGCTGCGAGGAATACCGCGGCAAACACCAGGAACTTGCGTCTATTGTCCACTGCATCCGTCACCTCCACTCAACCACTTCTGCCGCTTCTTCAGGTCTTCCATGAGTATGGTGTCTAGGCAGCGAAAGAGATCCGCAGCGCATGGGGCCTGCAACTGGTACGCGACGTGAAGCCCGCGCTTCTCCGAGCGGAGCAGCCCTACCCCGACCAGCGTCCGCAGGTGCTTGGATACCGCGGACTG
>PWGR01000304.1 GCA_003554565.1 Clostridia bacterium | reverse complement strand
GTAGACGCGGAGGCCCTACACACTGATCCCATGACCGGACTGGAGAACCTGTTCGGTTGTCTCAAACGGCTGCAGCGCGAGTTGGAAGAACCGCGGGACGATACCTCCCGCCTCACCTATCTCACCCTGGCGGACGTCGATCAACTGACCGACGTAAACGAGCGTTCCGGGCGGGTGACGGGCGACGAGATCCTTATGCTGGCCCGGGCAACCCTCCTGGATGTCAGCCGGGATCAGGATTCTGTCTACCGGTTCTCGCGGGACGAATTCGCCATGTTAGGGCGCGCCAGCTGGGAGGAGGCCGAAGACCTCGCCCAACGCGCCGTGAAAAAATTCGCCGGCCGGGCCCGCGACATCACCGCTGCGGGGCAACCCCCGGCGACCCTCAGTGCGGGACTTGCCGTCACCGGCGAAGGCCCGCCGCCGTCGGTGGGAGAGTTGATCTTTGCAGCGAGCACCGCACTGCACGGAAGCAAGATCCGCGGGGGCGGATCTGTCACCGTCCTTCCCGTGGCGGCGAGGAAGCCCGGCGAACGGGAATCCCCGCCGGCTGAGCTGCTGACGCTGTTTTCACGCCGGATCCTGGACACCCTGAACATAGCGGTAGATGCAGGGGAGATGGCCCTGACTGATCCGCTCACCAGCCTCCCCAACCACCGTGCGGCGGTGCTGCATCTTCGCAGAAAACTGCCCGAGCTGCTGGCCGAGGATCCCCCCTTTTCCCTGCTGCTGGCGGACGGGGACTCACTCAAGAAATACAATGAGCGCTTCGGCTACGCAGCCGGAAACGAGATGATCGTCTCCCTGGCCCGGATACTGACCGAGGGCAAGCGCGAGGAGGACTTTCTGGCCCGATGGTTCGTCGGGGATGAATTTCTCCTGGTGCTGCCGGGAGCCGACCGCTGCGCCGCCGCACGCGCCGCGGAGCGTCTGCGCCGCACCGTGCAGGAGAAAACCGCTGAGTGGCAGATCCCGGTCACCATCTCCATCGGAACCGCAACCGCTCCGAACGATGGCAAGAAAATGGAGCAGCTTCTGCACCTCGCCCAGGAGGCCTGCGCTGCGGCAAAGAGGCGCGGCAAGAACTGCGTGGTGCAGCACCCCGCAGACGGGACGTGAGACGGGCGTGACTCCGGCGGCGCTCCGTGCGCCTCGCCGCCTGCGAGCTCCCGGTGAATTCTCCCCCGTGTGCCGCCGGCAGGCCAACCGCCTCCCCGGCAAATAACTGCGGCCAAAAATCCCGGTACCCCTGCCGCCGGTGACGCACCGGCCCGGAGCGTCCGGGTCTCCCGAAACCCGGGCACTTTTGCTTTCAGCTTCGCAGATATTCCTCTCCCACTGCGAATATCCCTGGCAAACGAGGAAAATCCCGGCAGGCCGTCGAAGGATGCATTGCATCTGTCGAATTACGGCAGTCAAGACCCCAGGACAGGGGTGATGCGTATGGACGGCAGCACCGCCCCGGCATTCGACCGACTAATGATCAGCCCGCAGTTCATCGAGGATCTGCGGGACATAGAGCGGGATGACCCGGACGGGGCCCGCAAGGTGGCACGGACCGTCTGCCACCTGATGGTGGACATGACCTCCGTGGATCGTAGACGCGTCAAAAATGCCCGTTTCAAGCTCTTCCGCACCCGCCCACCCGGGCAGTACCGCTCGGTGGACTGGCCCCAGGGGCGGGGCGCCACTGCCCTGCTGCGGGTATCACATCGGAAGGATATCTACCGCTGGGTCGAGCGGTACGCCGGTGAGGCGCAGGAGGACTTTCTGCCGGTGCAGGCCAGCCGCATGCTCCGCCGGCAGATGCGCAAAGCCGCGCCGGGCAATGGCCGCGACCGGCCCCAGGCGGTGTCCGACCCGGTCCCGCGGGGCAGGCGCGACGATCCGGTCGGGCTATCAGGACCGGATGATATGCTGACCATCGCCCGCCGGGGCATGGAGGAGTATCTCACCATCCTTTCCGATGAACAGCGTGACCTGATCGAGCGCCTCAAGAGGGGACCGGCGGTCATACGCGGACCCGCCGGATCGGGAAAGACGGTGATGGCCCTGCACCTGGCCCGGCACCTGCACCAACAGATGCAGCAGAATCTCCTGCAGCGGGATGAGCGAATCCTTCTGCTGGATTTCGGCCGCACCCTGCGCGAGAACCTGCGCAGCATGCTCGCCTACCTGTGCGGCGGGGAACCGCCCGACGAGATCGAGGTCATCAACATACACCGGTGGTGTGAGGCATACGTGACGGGACGGACTGATCGCTGGCGGACGGGGATCCCGGGTCCGGAACGGACCGCCTCGTACATCGGTAGCATTCGCAACGCCATGCATGCGGCCGATCGCCGGGGCCAGCTGGGGGAGCTGCATCCCCAACAGGTCCTCGACGAAATATCGTCCTTCATCATCCCGCGCCGCATCCAATCCCGCGCCCAGTATCTGGAGGCAGACCGGAGGGGGCGCGGGTTCGCCCTGCGGGAGGAAGCCCGCGAGAAAATCTGGAAGATCTACCGGCAGCGGCAGCAGCGTCAGGAGGTCATGCGGGCCTGGGGTTACGACGATCTCATCAACCTCACCCTGGAGGAGCTGGAGCAGGACCCGGGTTTTCAACCATACCGCTACGTCATAGTCGATGAGGCGCAGGACTTTTCCGTGGGCATGCTGCGGCTTGCCCGGATGCTCGCCGGCGATGACGAATCCCGTCTGTTTCTGTTCGGCGACGTGGCCCAGTCGCTGTATGATCCGGGATTCCGCTGGAAGGACGCGGAGCTGGCCATCTCCGGAGGCCGGGTGCGCACACTGAAGAACTCCCACCGCTGTGGGCGGAGAATCTTTCAGGCCGCCGGGGTCCTGATCAATCCCCTGGCCAGCGACGAGCCCGACGATTACGATGACCCCGAGCTCTTCGCCCACACGGGGCAGAAAGCGCGCGTCATCTTCGTCCCGGACGAGGAGAGCGAGATTCTCTTCATCACAGAAGAAATCCAGTCACTGCTGCAGAACTCCGATGTGCCCCCGCAGGCCGTTGCCGTCCTGGCTCCTTCCCACTCGGACCTCAGGAGGCTGCGCGAGCGGCTGCAGGGGATGGGCATAGAGTGCGAGTACTTCCGGAGCAACGCGGATTCGCGTGTAAGGTTCGAGGTGCCGGCGGTGAAGCTGATCACCATGCACAGCGCCAAGGGACTCGGGTTTCCCTACGTATTCATCCGGGCACCCGCACCGGAGCAGGAAAAGTGGGACGAAGTGAGGGAAAGGAAGACTCTCTTTACGGCCATGACCCGCGCCGGCGTTTTCCTGGCGCTCGTCACGCGCGAGACGAACCCCCATCCCCTTGTCGAAGAACTGGTGTCCGCCGGACAGGTGGACGCAGAGCACCCGGGCTGAGAGGAGGAGGAGGAGGAGGAGGAGGAGGAAGGAACCCGGCCGCCCTCTGCGCTTTGTGATTGCCAGGACCTGCAGTTCTATATTCCCACCTTCACGCAGTACCATCTTGCCCCTCCCGAGGTCCGCGCTGCAGAGCTCGGTGCTATGACCCTCGACCGCTTGGACATGCCCGACACGGCGACTGCGCCCGCCCGTATGACCTTGACCCCCAGGGGCACACCCATGCAATGTGGGCTCCGATGAGTGTACCGCGTCTTCAGGCCCTGGGATGCACTGTTGCGCCGGGGACAGGAACCATGCTCCTCCCAGTGGAAAGGCACAATACTGGATCACAGGAGGCTGGTCACTGCATCATCCGGGCACATCTGGAGTGTGATCTGCCCGGCAGTCAGGCACTGACCCCCGAAAGCGGAAGGGAGTCACCATGAATCGTCCGTTCATCATTGCGCAGGTGGCAGCATCGGTCGATGGAAGGATCTCCATCGGACCCAACCGGACCATGTGGGAGGATCTCGACGATGAAAGACTTCGCACGACCATGGGAGGAAACACGTGGAGCGGCGTGGATGCCATCATCCGGACCATGCACAATCCGGGCGCCGAACTGCTGGGCAGCGCATCATTGGTCTCCGAGGGTGAGCCGCTCACGGACCTCCCCCCGACCAAAAAGACCCGAGAAACACTGTACCGGGACTATCTCCCTGAATCGATCATTCAGCGGCCTGGTCACAAGGGATGGATGATCGTGGTC
>PWGR01000069.1 GCA_003554565.1 Clostridia bacterium | reverse complement strand
GAGATGTCTCCTTCTCATTCCCTTCTACTTCGTATATATATTAACAAGCCTCGGCCGGAATGGCATGCCCTTGTGCGAAATTTCTCACTTTTCATTTCAAATACATTATGAGCACAGCCAGGTAAGTACGGAAATCAAGCATCTTACGTGCAGCCTGTGCGCTTGTCTCTCATTGTGAAACAATACTCTTGCAATTTGGCAGAATCGGTGGGCTGTACTGTGCACTGATGATAATCTGGGAACGTCACCAAACAGGTAGTGTCTCTTCCGCATCAGCCTGACAGTGGTTGCGGCACGCCGCACTACAGCAGTATTGAAAGGTTGAGAAATATGCGCAGATACGTACTCGTCCTGGGACTGGTGGCCTTACTGCTGCACCCCGTCCCGGTGAGCAGTCAGGAGGAAGCCCGCGTCCGACTCGGCAACGAAGTGCTGCTGGATGAACACCTCGACGGGCTGCAGGGGAAGAACGTGGGTCTGGTCACCAATCACACCGGGGTAAACAGCCGCGGTGAGCATATAGCATACATACTGGCAGAAGATGAACGAGTACACCTGGTCGCCCTGTACGCGCCCGAACATGGACTGGATGGCGAGGCAGCGGCCGGAGAATACGTGGAATCATATACGCACGAGGAGCTGGACGTTCCCGTATATAGTCTTTACGGACCGACACGGAAACCCACCTCTCAAATGCTGGATAATGTGGACATGCTGCTGTTCGACATTCAGGATATCGGAGCCCGGACCTACACTTATATGTCGACCATGAACTACTGTATGGTGGCCGCTGCAGAAAATCATGTGCCCATCTGGATTTTGGATCGACCCAACCCCCTGGGGGGAATCGGCGTGGAGGGACCCGTGCTGGAGGAGTCTTTTATCTCTTTCGTCGGGATCGATGAGCTCCCGAAAGCCCATGGCATGACCGCGGGGGAGCTTGCGCAGTTTTTCAACCGCGAGATAGGGGCTGACCTAGAAATAATCGAGATGCAGGGATATCGCCGAAACATGATTTTTCCGGACACAGGTCTTCCATGGGTACAGACCTCTCCCAATATCCCTGACCTCGATTCCTGCTTCGGTTACATGGCCACGGGCCTCGGACAGGGTACGGGAGTTTACCAGGCTGATCAGTTCACCTGGATCGGCGGGGCAGGTCTCGATTCGGAAGCATTCCACGCACGCCTGTCGTCATCAGACCTGCCGGGTGTGCAGTTTACACCAGATACAAGAAATGGCGTCGGTGGAGTGCAGATTACCATCACCGACTACTACGACTTCAACCCCGCACGTACGGGAATTCACGCTCTGGCTCATGCCTTTCTGCTGGGGGACTTCACGGTCCCGCGAAGCGATAACGAGATCGTAATGTTTGAAAAAATTATGGGAACCGACCTGATGGGTGATTGGTTGGAACGAGGTCTGACCCCGGAGAAGATGGAACGTGAGTATGCTGCTGAACTCGAGCAGTTTGCAAAAGAGAGAGCCGAATACCTGATTGGTGCGTACGCCCAGGAGGTCCTTGTCAAGATCGACGACACCCTGTTGCAGTTCGACGTTGCCCCCATGATAGATAGCAACCACCGGACCCTGGTCCCGGCACGGGCCATCGCCGAAGCTCTGGGAGGGACAGTAGAGTGGGACGGCGATGCGAGACGGGTAACCATCATTCGCGAAGACTCCATTGTGCAGTTTCACATCGGGCGGGATACTGCAGTGGTAGATGGACGTGAAAAGCTGATGGACACCCATCCCATTATCGTGGAAGACCGCACCCTCATACCGGTCCGCTACATCAGCGAGTTCCTTGGCGCAGATGTTAGCTGGAACGGACACTGGCAAATTGTTGACATCAATTAAATGTACGAGAAACCCCCCGGCCGTACGTGATCGCGAACCTGGGCGGCGGCCGGGAGGCTCCGTGGCCTGCGGCTCTGGATGCATGGGAACTTTTCCGCGGAAGCCGCGTCCATCCAGAGAAAGACAGCAAAGGAATCGGAGGTAACCCATGTGCGGAAAACGTGAATCTCTATGGCGGCTGCTTGTGCTCCTGGGTCTGATGCTGGTGTTCGTCGGATGTGCCGCACCAGAGTCAGCGGTGGATGATGCGGCGCCCGACGTCGCCGAACCCGAAGAGGCACCGGATGAAGCTGCCCCGGATGAACCGCGCAGTGAAGCTGACCTGGATGCGGCCACCCTCGTAGCCGATGCCGCTGCAGGTCAGAAGATAATCCAGAATGCACGCATAACTATGGAAGTCCGCTCACCCAAAGAAGCGGCCAGCAAACTGCAGGAAGAGGCTGGTTCGAAGGGCGGGTACGTCAGCGATATCAGTGAAAGGCAGCTGAGCGATGAGCTTATCTTCATACAGATGACAATCAGGATACCTGCAGATGCCTTCACGGAGTATCACGCCAGGGTAGTCGATCTGGGAACAGTTATCGACAGCCGGATTTGGAGCGAAGACGTCACGGAAGAATACGTCGATCTTCAGGCACGCCTCGACAATTTCAAATCGGAGGAAGAGGCCCTTCGCCGCATCCTGGAGGATGCCGAAACCGTCGACGAGATGATGTCCGTGCGACGCCAGCTGACCCAGATCAGGGGCGAAATCGAATCGCTCGAGGGCCGCCTGCGCTACCTGGATGACCGGGTATCATATTCGACCCTGAACATTAATCTCCGCCACGAGACGCTGTCGACACAGGCAATCAGGGCAACGGGCCTGGACAATCTCGCACCGCGCATGGCCCAGGCTTTTATCCGTGGGTCGAACTGGCTGCTCAACACAGTGGGACTGGTTCTCATCACGTTTGCCGGTGCCCTTCCTGCGCTGTTCGCCCTGACGGTTCTGATAGTCGCATTGTGGTTTGCAATATCCAGGATTCGCCTACGGCTGCGGCGTTGACTTCAACAATAATTCGCTCGTCCGTACAATCCTGACAGAGTAAACCGGGCAGAGGGCGGAATCGCCATCGCCGATCTGCCCACATCATCTTACTTTCGGGGTCACATACGGCGATTCAGGGGTGCCTCGCAAATGCATCCATCAATACAGAATGTCGATATAATTGCTCCTGTGCATCATCATAGAATTGTACTGCTCGCGCAGCGGTTCCTCCTGCCCCTTCACAACGGAGAGCCGGCTCAGCGTGAACTACCTCCAGCAAACCTATGCTGTTACCTGTGTTGGTGCTCCGGTTTGCAGGCGAATTTCTTAGCCGCTACAGTTAGAGTCCTTGTCGCGCTCAACTGGAAGCCCCGCCAGGGCTCCCGAATTGATTCCAGCTCGCGCAGCGACTCCTCTCGCCGGTCCCTGCCGTCATCAGGTCAGCTGGATGAGGACAATACCGATGCCGGCACTGAAGAGCAGGATTACCCCGATGACCCAGGCCATCTTCCTCGCCCCGGCCAGCCAGGCGAATGCTGCGTTTCCCGCCGAATCTAATATGACAGCCAACACGATTCCTGTCCGCGCTACCGAGACAGGAAGGGCGAGATCCAAGGCATTACCCACTGCCAGCAGCAACGCGACGGCGGCGCCGATGGTGAGAGCCGGCCGGATCCGAAAGGGAGTACGGATCTTCATCCGCGGTGTGCGGGCGGCGCGGAAGCGCAGCCAGAGTAACAGGGTCACCCCCGCCCCCACGCCGGTCATCGCCGCGAGCGGCAGGGCGAGGGACCGGGCAAGCGGTGGTGCGACGATCCACACGAGCACCCACATGCGGGGAAACACGACGGTGGATGCGATCACCGCGGCCAGTGCATAGACAGGGGCAAGTGCCGCATTCCGTCGGGTCTGCTCAGCCAAGCCAATGACGGTCAAACTGGGCGAGACGCAGCCCCCTATGGCGCCGGTGATCGGAACGGCGGTCGCAGGGTTGATCCACCCTGAAAGCAGATACCCGCCGAGGCTCAAACCGGCGATGAACACGACCACCGACCAGATGACCCGCGGGTTGAGGTCAAACAGCAGACCGATCTCCGGGTTCGGCAACAGGACCAGCACAAGCAGAAGCAGCAGGAAGCGACTGACCGCCCGCCGCTCCCCCGCTTTAAACCACCCGCCGGATCCCTGGCCGGCGTGGTGACCCCGTCCACCTCCTATCGTCCCGCACATCAGTCGGCACCGAG
>PWGR01000094.1 GCA_003554565.1 Clostridia bacterium | reverse complement strand
GCCCAGCAGCCGGATTTTGAGACCCTGGACCCGCATGACATGGAGATCTTCTCCGACGCCAAAGTGGCGCGCCACGTGTACGAGGGTCTGGTGATGTTCGATCAGCAAGGAAATGTGCAGCCGCGCCTGGCGGAGGATTGGGAGACAGAAGATGCCCAGACCTGGACATTTTACCTGCGGGAGGGCGTCACTTTCCACGACGGGACCGAGTTCAATGCCGAGGCGGTGCAAATCAGCCTGAACCGCATCCTGGATGAAGATCTCGCGCTGCGCCGCCGTCCCGTGCTCGACTTCATCGAGGAGGTCCGGGCGGTGGATGAATACACCGTGGAGATAGTCCTGGAGGCGCCCAACGCCGCGCTTTTGACCAACCTGTGTCACTGGGCGGGCAGCATAATCAGCCCGGCGGCGCTGCAGGAGCACGGTGCGGACATCGGCAACAACCCGGTGGGAACCGGCCCATACAAGTTCGAAAAGTGGGAGGCCGGGGACCGGGTGACGCTGCAGAAGTACGATGACTACTGGCAGTCCGGCGTCGGTTTTGTGGACCGCATCGAGTTTTTGACCGTGGTGGAGGACGGCACCCGCGTGGCCATGCTGGAGACGGATGAAGTGGACGTCATCCACCCGGTGCCGCCCGAGAGCATCGAGGAGCTGCGGGAAAATCCCGACACCGAAGTGTATACCGGACCGTACAACCGCGTGCTGTTCATCAATCTCAACTTCGAGCGTGAGAACATGCAGGACGTGCTGGTGCGGCGCGCCATCGCGCACGCCATCGACGTGGACGAGATCGTCCGCAGCATCCTGTTTGATACCGCGACGGTTCCGGACTCAATTCTGGCCCCGGAGACAGCTGGTTATCACAGCTCGGGCGCTTATGAACATGACCCCGAACAGGCCCAGAGCCTGCTGCAGCAGGCCGGGTGGGAGAAAAACGACGACGGTTACTGGGAAAAGGACGGCGAGGTGCTGACCTTCCGCCTGGTGACCCCGGACGGCCGTTATCCCAAGGATTCGGAAATTGGGCTGGCCGTCACCGGCTACCTGGAGGACATCGGCATCGAGTCCAGCCTGGACACCCTGGAGTGGGGTTCGTACCTGGACCGCATCAACCAGGAGGACCCGGACGATGCCGAATATGACGGGTTCATCCTCGGCTGGGGACCGGGAACCAACCACGCCGACTTCACCCTGCGGCCCATGTTTGCCACGGACAGCTTCCCGCCCGGATGGAATCGCGGTTACTACTCCAACCCGGACGTCGATGACAGGCTGTCCCGGGCCCGCACCACGGGTGATATGGACGAGTCGGAGGCGCTTTATGCCGAGGTGCAGGAGATCCTGTTCGATGAGGTGGCCTACATCGGCCTGGCCGACTACCGGGGAATTGCCGCGCACAGCGTCAATGTCGAGGGCATTGTCACCCTGCCCCTGGAGATTGTTGAGCTGACCGGGGCCAGGATGTCGGAAGAGAACAGCCGGTAGCGTAAACCGCGACTGGATCTGCGCAGACTGCGGGGTCGGGCGCCGTCCCGCCCCCGCACACGAAAGGTGGAGGCACGGGCATGCAACTGGTCAAGATGACGGCATACCGACTGACGCAGCTGCTGGTCGTGGCGCTGGCCGTCTCGCTGGCTGTGTTTCTGCTCATCCGGCTGATCCCGGGCGACCCGGTGGACCTTCTGGCCGGCTTTGACGCCACCCCGGAGCAGAGGGAGCTGCTCACCCGACACTGGGGGCTGGACCAGCCCCTGCACATGCAGTACGCAAGCTTCCTGGGCAACCTCCTGCAGGGCGATATGGGGCGTTCGCTCAGAAGCGGGCGGGCGGTGGTGGATGAGGTGGTGCCGGCCTACAGAAACACCATCAAGCTTACAGTCGTGTCCATGACCTTCGCCACTGTCTTCGGGATCCTGGCCGGCGTGGTGGCCTCCACCCGGCCGTATTCGCTGATGGACACCGCGGTCATGGGGGTGGCGGTGATCGGGGCGTCGCTTCCGGTGTTCTGGGTGGGACTGGTGGCGATCGTGATTTTTGCCGTGAACCTGGGCTGGTTCCCGTCCGCCGGGATGGGAACGCCCGCGCACTACGTACTGCCGGCCCTCACCCTGGGGCTATACGCCACCGCCCTGATTGCCCGCATGACCCGCACCACCATGATTGAGGTTCTCTCCACCGATTACGTACGCACCGCGCGCGGCAAGGGCGTGAGCGAGCGGGGCGTGGTGTTCCGGCACGCGATCAAAAACGCCATGATTCCCGTCGTTACCGTGATCGGGCTGCAGTTTGGGTACCTGCTGGCCGGGGCGGTCCTGACCGAGACGGTTTTTGCCTGGCCGGGCCTCGGGCGGCTGGTGGTTAATTCCATCGTGAGCCGCGACTACCCGGTGGTGCAGGTGACCCTGATACTGGTGGCGGTGACCTACACTGTAGTCAATATGGCCACAGACCTGCTGTGTGAATTCTTGGATCCTCGCCTGCGGTATGACTGAGGCGGCGCAAGGATGGAGGGTGGGACAGTGCACAAGATACTCCGGCAGCTGCTCAGAAGCAAACCGGCGGTGATCGGCGGCTTCCTGGTCCTGGTTTTTCTGTTTCTGGCTTTTTTTGGGCCGTCCCTGGCGCCGCACGATCCTTTCAGCCAGGACATCGCCAGCGGGTCCGAGCCTCCTTCTATGGAGAATCCGATGGGCCGCGACCGCATGGGGAGGGATATGTTCTCGCGCATCCTCCACGGCACCCGCTACTCTGTGATCATGGCCGTATCGGCCGTGACCGTGGGTCTTACCATCGGTGCGCTGATGGGGCTGTGTGCGGGGTTTTACGGTGGGATTGTTGACGTGCTTCTGATGCGGGTGGTGGATCTTATGCTGGCTTTTCCCGCCTTTTTTGTGGCCCTGATTGTGGTGGCCATCCTGGGGCCGGGCCTGCTCAACGGGGCCCTGGCCGTGGGAATCGCATCGGTTCCGCACTACGCGCGGGTGATCCGGGGCGGTGTGCTGACGGTGAAGGGCCAGGAGTTCGTCGAGGCAGCCCGGGCGCAGGGAGCCTCCAACCTCCGGATCATGTTCCGGCACGTGCTGCCCAACTGCGTGGGGGTGCTGCTGGTGCAGACCACCCTGCGCATAGGTGCGGCGGTGATCACCTCCGCTTCCCTCAGCTTTTTGGGGCTGGGCGCGCAGGAGCCGCTTCCGGAATGGGGACTGATGGTCTCGTCGGGCCGGGATTATCTCAGGAGTGCGCCGCACATCGCGGTTTTCCCCGGTCTGTGCATAGCGGCGATGGTGCTGGGCTTCAACCTGCTGGGCGACGGCCTGCGCGACATACTGGATCCGAAGTTCCGCGATTAGGAGGAAAGAGATGCTCAGACATGATGAGCTGGTGGATCTGGAAGCGGACGTCCTGGTGGTGGGAAGCGGCGGGGCCGGCCTGCGGGCGGCAATTGCTGCGGCCGACCGCGGGGCGGATGTCCTTCTGGCCACCAAGGGAAAGGTAGGCGGCTCGGGCGGCACCATAACCGCCGGGGCGGACATCAGTGCGGACTCGGCCTCCCTGCTGCGTATGGGGCTGCAGGGCGACGCGGCCGACAGCCCGGAGCTGTACTACCGGGATACCCTCGCGGCCGGAAAGGGGATAAACGACCCGGCCCTGGTGCAGCTGATGGTCGAGGAAGTGCCGGCGCGCCTCGAGGAGATGATCCGGTGGGGGATGGGAGTCACGGCGGTGACGCACGTGGCCGGTCACGAGTACCCGCGGGGTGCGGTGACCTCGGGGGAAGATATGGTCCGGACCCTGATGCGTCGTCTCAACAGCTATTCCATCGATAAGATGGAGCACGCCATTGTGCTGGACGTAATTGTGCAGGATGAGCGGGTCTGCGGCGCCCTGGCTTTCGACTGCGCCGCGGGCGATTTCGTCCTCGTCCGCTGCCCGGCGGTTATTCTGGCCACCGGCGGGGGCATGGCCATATACCCGCAGCAGACGTCTGCCGAGGAGCTGTTCGGCGACGGATACGCGATGGCCCTGCGGGCCGGCGCCCGGCTGGTGGATATGGAGATGGTGCAGTTTATGCCCTGCTGCCTCTTTTCCCCGCGGGGGTGGGAGGGGCACCAGTTCCCATTTGTCATCGGCCCGGGCACCTTGGACCGGCTC
>PWGR01000095.1 GCA_003554565.1 Clostridia bacterium | reverse complement strand
GATTATCTCGCCGGGCACTATCTACCCGACGGCGTCGAACCTGTTTCTGATATGGAGCGAGCTGTGCAGAATTCCGGGATGATTCTCGTAGTCGTCGCTTCGGTTGGGATGAGGGATGTAGCGCGCGAGCTGTCCCGGGTGTATGCCGAAAGCATTCCAGTGGTAAGTGCCACCAAGGGACTTGAACCGGAGACAGATATGCGCATGTCGGAGGTGCTGGCTGAGGAGATAGGCCCGGCAAGTGATCTGACGCTCTGTGCCCTGTCCGGACCCAACTTCGCCGAGGAGATCGTGCAGGCGCTGCCGGCGGGGACGGTGGTGGCGGCCGAGGACGAAGCTGCTGCACAAAAGGTTCAGAAGCTCCTTACCGGGCCGGAGCTGCGTGTGTACACCAGCGATGACATTGTGGGAGTCGAGTTCGGCGGTGCTCTCAAGAACATCTATGCCATCGGCGCGGGTATAGCCGACAGCCTGCAGTTAGGCTACAACGTGCAGGCAACATTGATTACGCGCGGCCTCGCCGAGCTGATTCGCCTGGGCATCAACCGGGGGGCCCATCCGCTGACGTTTTCTGGCCTCTCCGGTCTCGGTGATATGGTTCTCACCTGTACAAGCGATCTCAGCCGCAATCGCACCGCTGGACGGGAAATTGGCGCCGGCCGGAACCCTCAGGATATTGCCGGATCAGGCAAGACCGTCGAGGGGATCCGTGCGACCCGCGCCGCGCGGGAGATGGCGGAGCGTGCCGGGGTTGAGATGCCGATAATTGATCAACTGTATGAGGTTCTCTTCACCGGGAAGAGTCCTCAGGATGCCATCCGTGAGCTGATGGAGCGGGCCGCCCGCACCGAGCGCGAGGAGGAGTTCGTCGCCGCGACGCGGGCGTCGATATCCGATGATGATCGATGAGAGGGTAGATCAAATCATGCGGATAGCGAATTCGGGGCACGTGGGCGCGCAGTAGCCGCACAAAATGCAACGGTCAGCATTCACGCGACAGATGCCTTTATCCTCGTCTATGGTCAGTGCATCGTTGGGACAGTGCTCTATACACGTCCCGCATCCGGCACAGAAGGGCGATATTAGAATCTGCTTGGACGCTGTCTGCTCGGTCCGTTTTAGCAGTTCGTCATCGGCCTTCCCGTCCAGCAGTGCGACATTTACATTTACCTCGTCCGAGTTGACCATGCCTATGCATACCGCGTCGATTCCTTCGAGGGAGAGGGCGTATCGCAGTGCTTCCTCCCTGTCGGACAGCAGATTGCCACCGCCGAACACTTTCATCGCATACAGTCTCTTGCCAGCTGCTGCAGTCCGGGCAATTGCCTCTTCCATGTCTCTTCGCTCCCCGTCCAGGATTCCCAGTCCGGAGATGTTGATGAGGGGAAAGACCACGTCAATTGAATCTTTGTGCGCTGCCTGCCGCACGGTCTGTGCGGAGTGAGTAGAGATTCCGGTCCGTCCCACAGTTCCGCGATTCTGGTGGTCCCGAAGGCACTGCAGGGCTCCGGCCCGCTCGCTGAAGACCTCGGGGCCTACCCGGGCCGCATGCAGGTGGAAGATATCTATGCAGTCCCGATTCAATTCTGTCAGAGCCTCACAAACCGCTTCCTCCATGTCTTCGTAGGTGCTGGCCGTGGATTTGCTGGCCACATATATGTAATGACCATCCCACCGGTCAAGTGCACAGCGTATGTGCGGGTAAGTACGGTAGTTCTGGGCGGTGTCCAGGAAGTTGACTCCTCTCCGGAAAGAATCCAGCAGAATCTCTCCTCCCTTTTCGGGACTGAGGTTCTTCTGCAGGGGTCCCATGGGCAGGACACCGAAGCACAGCCTGCTGATGTGCCATCCATTGCCCCAGTTCTTCATCTTCACTCTGTCAACACCTCCAGTTAGAATTGCACTCTCTGGCAAAAAAGCTTGGCGGATTGGTGCGGGGATTCCTCTTTTGCACCAGTTGTGATGGGGCTCGGACATATAATTGTTTTCCCCTCATATAACTGTACTGTCCCGCTCGGACGAGTAATCCGAGTGTGCCCGGAGAGATGGCAAATGACTGCTCCAAAGGAGGGATGCTGGGGATGGCGGAAGAAAACAAGGGGGGCATTTTCCAGGACATCGCCGAACGTACTGGCGGCGACATCTACATCGGCGTCAGCGGGCCGGTCAGAAGCGGGAAATCTACTTTCATCAAGAGATTCATGGACCTGATAGTGCTGCCGAATATCCTGGACCCGCACGAGTTGGAGAGGGCGACCGACGCGTTGCCGCAGGCGGGTACGGGAAGGGCGGTCATGACCACAGAGCCAAAGTTCGTCCCTGACGACGGGGTGCAGATCGAGATAATGGACAACGTGCAGCTGACTATCCGGTTTGTGGATTCGGTTGGATTTCCGGTCCCGAGCGCCACCGGTTACGAGGATGAGGACGGCGGACCGAGAATGGTTGTTACTCCGTGGTTCGACTACGAGATTCCCTTCGAAGAGGCGGCGGAGATAGGGACACGGAAGGTGATGGCGGAACACTCCACCCTGGGTCTCGTTGTAACTACAGACGGCAGCTTTGGCGATCTGGGACGTGACAATTTTGAGGAGGTAGAGGCGCAGATAATCGAGGAGCTGCAGGACATCGGCAAGCCGTTTGTCGTTTTGGTCAACAGCGCGCATCCGGAGCGCGAGGACACGATCGAGGTATGCGAGACCCTGCAGGAGGAGCACGATGTCTCTGTCATGGCCGTGGATTGTCAGGAGCTCACAATCGAGGATATCCATCGGATAATGAAACAGCTGCTGTATGAATTTCCCGTGCGGGAGGTGCAGGTCAACCTTCCCGACTGGGTGGAGGAGCTGGATTCCGAGCACTGGCTGCGCGGGCGATTTGAGGAAGCCGTCGGCGGGGCGGTCGAAAAAATCGAACGCCTGCGCGACATATACGGCGCCACACAGGTGCTGAAGGAGGAGGAGTTCACTGAGTCCATTGCCCTGACAGAGCTGCAGCTGGGGACAGGAGTAGCTCACGTGGACGTCACTGCGCCTGACGACTTCTTTTACCGGGTGCTCGGTGAGATGAATGATGTGCAGCTGACCGGCAAGGCGGACACGGTTCGTCTGATGAAGGATCTGGTGATTGCCCGGCGGGAATATGATCGCATTGCCGGTGCGTTGACGGACGTGCGGGATGTGGGATACGGCCTGGTAACTCCAGAGGTTGATGATGTGCAATTCGAACAACCGGAGCTCATCCGCCGGGGCAACCAGTTCGGGATCCGCCTGCAGGCGCGGGCCCCGTCGCTGCACTTCATACGGGCGGATATATACACTGAGCTGACGCCGATCGTGGGCACAGAGCGCCAGTCGGAACAGCTGGTGGCGTATCTCAACGACAAACTGGACGAGGATCCAGCGTCCATCCTCGATACCGACATATTCGGAAAGCCCATCGCAGATCTGTTGCGAGAGGGAATTGAGGACAAACTGTACCAGATGCCCGACGACGCACGGGAGAAGCTGCAGGAGACGCTCGTCCGCATTCTGAACGAGGGCTCCGCCGGGCTGATATGCATCATCATCTGAATCATGGAGCGAAACGGGGGCCGGCCCGGCGCCGGGAGCGGGGGCCGGTCGTCGCTTTTGCCGGGCCCGGCGGTGGTGCTGTCTGCAGGCCCCGTTGGTCCGATGGACGTGATATGCAGAGATGGTGCAGCTGCCCGGGCAGTGGCGCCGCGGGCAGACCTGAGACGTCTGTGTTTCCGGCGGCCGGTCACGTCATCGAGGGTGGCCGCGCAGGTTCTGAATATGGACGGGTTTTCTGAGCTGCGCCCCGGCGTTTTTTCCGCTGTCGGCTGCACAGCCATTGGGATGAGTTACTGGGATTCGAATTCAAGTATCCAGGTAACGTTTATCGGGAGCGTGCTCTTTCTTGCTTTTTTCGATCCTTCCCGGGCTAAAGATCACGGCACAGAACCATGTACTGCCTGCATCCTTTTGACATATTGCCGCTGCTCGTTTAAAATATCAGGAACATCGAAGTGGACAAACACGATGAGGGAGATACACTTTTCCGAGAACGTCAGAGCACCAGAGAAGGAGTCGTGCACGCTGAAAGACTCCTGCCCCGGCACGGGAAAGTACCACTCCTGAGTGTCAGGTCAAGCACAT
>PWGR01000090.1 GCA_003554565.1 Clostridia bacterium | reverse complement strand
CTGCTCGAGAGTGAGACTTCTGTGGCCGTCGAGTACGCGCCCCTGAAGGTGGCCGATTCGGCGGTGGGCCTGGAACCCTATAGGGTCAGGGTGATAGATCGCGAAGACGGCGAGGTTCTGTTCCAGGCGGAAGGTAGGGCGGAAATTCTCCTGGACGATTCAGTGTTGATGATTGGGCCCAGTGAAGACGGAGAGATGCAGCTTCATCTTCTCGGGGTTCCATGAGATAGGGATGATCCAGTACTCGACAGAATCACAGGTGCGGCGTGGATGGCGATGGGGTGGACAGCTGTCTCCCATCGCCATCCATCAACATTGACGGCGCAGGTGGATTGTCCTCTATTCTTTTTGCGATTGCTCCATGGCCTCCAGATCCAGGATCAGCACCCAATGCCGGTCAAAATCGATGAGTCCCTCTTTTTTCATCTTGCCGAGCTCCCGCGACAGCGAGGGTCGCGGTATTCCGAGCTCACTGGCCAAATCCCCGCGTGACCCCGCAAGCTGGAGTTCCGGCGTCTCCTGCTGCTGCGCCTCGTGCAGGAGGTAGCTGATCACTTTGCTCCTGATGGTTGGCTGAGACAAAAACTTGACGCGGCGATTCAGGGTCAGGATTTTCTCCGAGAGCATTCCCAGGAAATTATCGAGAAAACGCGGGTGCGAATAACACAGTTTGACGACTTCATCTCTGTCGATGAACATGATCCGGGTATCATCTGCAGCGGTAATTGTGGCCGGGTACCGACGATGCCCGGAGAAGATTATGACCTCTCCGAAGATGTCTCCTGCCCGGAGGCGATCCACAGTCAAGGTCCTCCCCGACTGGTATATGCGCTGAATGCTTACCTCCCCGGTCATTATGATGCCTAAATGCATACACGTCGCACCCTCTGAGGCCACCATCTGCTCGCGGGAAAAAGCTGAAACCCGGTAATGCAGTCCCTGCAGTACCTGATGAATCTGACGGTCATCCATGTCGCTGAACAACCTGCATTTCTTCAGGTGGTGACGGATGTGGCGCATGTCCCCTCCAAAACTCTCTTTGCGTTTCGTAACATTTGTTACGGATCTGCCTGCTACGTGCCATTATACTCAAAAGCAAGACGAAAAGGGGAGTTGATGTTGGTGAAACGGAAAATCATTGAGATTGATGAAGATAAATGCAATGGTTGCGGCCTCTGCACCGATGCCTGTCACGAACGCGCCCTCGAGGTGGTGGACGGAAAGGCCCGTCTGGGCAGCGATGTGTACTGTGACGGGCTGGGCGACTGCCTGCCCGCGTGCCCGACCGGGGCGATAAGGATCGTCGAGCGAGAGGCCGAGCCCTTTGATGAGGAGGCTGTGCAGCAGCGCATCGCCACCTCGAAGAAACGGCAGAATGAGCTGTGTGCAGCTGCTGGTATCTGCCCCGGTGTTCAGTTTACGGCAGATTCGGGTGTTGACTCAGAAAATGATGGCAGCGTCAATCGACACTGGCCGGTAAAGTTGGCCCTGATCAATCCGGCAGCGGAGTTTTTGCGTGGGGCCGAAATTCTGATTGCGGCGGATTGCACCGCTTACGCTCAGCCCGCCTTTCATCGTGATCTTATGCGGGATCGCGTCACTCTGATCGGCTGCCCAAAGCTGGGCGATGCGCAGATGTACCGCCAGAAGTTGGGTCGGATTTTTGCTCGCGCCCAACCGAGCCGTGTTGTGGTGGCCCGTATGGAGGTTCCATGCTGCTCACAAATGGTTCAAATTGTGAAACTGGCGCTCTCTGAGGCCGATCTTCCGGTGCAGTGCGAGGAAATGGTTGTCACTGTCAACGGGGAGCTGCTGCGGGCGGTCTAGATTGAACTGTCAGGAAGCCTACCCGGAACGAGATGAGTGTGACAGACCACTTGGGAGGGATAAAACCGTGAAAAACGAAATGGCAATGTTTTGCTATCAGTGCGAGCAGACGGCGGGCGGCAAAGGATGCACGAGGATGGGTGTGTGTGGGAAGGATCCCGAGGTCGCTGCGCTGCAGGATCTACTCATTTATCAGCTGAAAGGTATTGGGTTTTACGGTCAGCGCATACTGTCCGAGGGTGGAAATATCGATGATTCGGTACATTCTTTTGTTGCGCAGAGTCTATTTTACACCTTGACGAATGTCAACTTCGATGCCGACCGGTTTGTGCGTATGATTGATCGCTCTGCGCAGCTCAAGCGGGAGCTGGCCGAAAGGTCTCGCTCGGTGTCTTCAAATATTCCGGCGGCGGCCGGGTACCAGCCGCCGGCAGAGAAGGACCGGATGATAGATGAGGGGAGAGAGCTGGGGGTCCTGTCAGATGATCTCCCGGAGGATATCCTTTCCCTGCGAGAGCTAGTGCTGTACGGTCTGAAGGGACTGGCTGCATACGCGCACCACGCGGAGGTTCTGGGCTACACTGACCGCAGCCTGAATGAGTTTTTCTATCGCGCTCTTGACTTTACCCTCGGTGATGATCATTCAGTGGCAGCCTACGTGGATATGGCCCTGGAAGTGGGAAGGCAGAACCTCCGGTGTATGGAACTTCTGGACCGGGCCAATACTGACAGGTTCGGGAACCCGGAGCCCACTGAGGTGCTTGTCACCCGCAAGAAAGGTCCGTTCATCGTAGTTTCCGGACACGATCTGTATGATCTGACGACCATTTTGGAGCAGACAGAGGGAACGGGGATCAATGTATACACGCACGGAGAACTCCTGCCCGCCAACGCCTATCCGGAGCTCAAAAGGTATAATCACCTCATAGGAAACTACGGGGGAGCCTGGCAGGACCAGCAGAAGGAATTCGACGAGATTCCTGGCTGTGTTGTGATGACCACAAACTGCATCCAGAAGCCCCGCGAATCCTACAGCGACAGGATTTTCACCACCGGACCGGCGGGGTGGCCGGAAGTATCGCACATCTCCGGTGAGGGCAGCGACAAGGACTTCAGCGAAGTAATTGCCCGAGCACGCGAACTGGGCGGATGGAGCGAGGATGAAAAAGAGAAGCGCATCACTATAGGTTTTGGCCACAATGCGGTCCTAGCGGAGGCCGATCGCATAGTCGAGGCGGTGCAGGAGGGTAAGATAAGCCACTTCTTCCTCATAGGTGGCTGTGATGGGGCGCGGGGTAGACGGAGCTACTACGAGGAACTGGCCGATACAGTTCCGGGCGACGCCATTATTCTTACCCTGGCCTGCGGGAAGTACCGTTTCAACAAGAAGGATTTTGGGACCGTAGCTGGCCTGCCCAGGCTGCTGGATGTCGGGCAGTGCAATGATGCCCACAGTGCGATACGCGTTGCCTCTGCACTGGCTGAGGCCTTCGATTGTGACGTGAATGAGCTTCCCCTTTCCCTGGTTTTGTCATGGTACGAGCAGAAGGCCGTCAGCATACTCCTCTCGCTGTTTGCGCTGGACATTCGGGGAATCCGCCTTGGGCCGACTCTCCCGGCATTTGTGTCCCCCGGGGTGCTGGATGCCCTGGTAGAGAACTTCGATGTCCAGCCAACGACAACCCCTGAGGAGGACCTCGAGGCACTGCTAGGTTGAGGCTGGTCCCGGTCGGGGGCAGGTGCCTCCCGGCCGGATGATGGATCATAGATCGAATGTCTGAGACCAGGTTGGTTCGGTTCAGCCATCCCGGTGTTGATTTGGCGGCCCCGTGCAGTGGGCCGGGCCGGGATCGAGTCCAAGAAAGAGGAGGGAGTATTCTTGCGGCCAGAAGAGAAACTCGAAGAGATGGGGCTGGAGATACCCAGTGTGCCACCACCGATAGCCTCATACCAGCCGGGCGTCAAGAGCGGCAGCTACCTGTTCATTTCCGGCCAGATCCCCCTGACTGATGATGAAGTTAACTCTCAGGATAACACAGAGCAGAGTGCTGGCCCGGAACAGTTTCCCTGGGTTCGAAGACCTGTCCGTGTGTTGTGCTCCGGTCAGGTGGGACGTGATGTGACGGTTGAAGAGGCTCATGACGCGGCACGCACCTGTGCTCTGAAATGTATATCGATAATGCAGGATGAGTTGGGAGACCTGTCACGGGTCAAGCGCATTGCCAAGGTGACAGGTTATGTCAATGCGGCTCCGGGTTTTGCCGAACACCCCAAGGTGGTAAACGGGGCTTCCGATCTGCTGGTTGAGGTCTTTGGCGAGGCAGGAAAGCATGCCCGG
>PWGR01000215.1 GCA_003554565.1 Clostridia bacterium | reverse complement strand
GTACAGCAAGGCGACATAGTCCACCCGGATGCACGCAGTGAACCACTGCGCACCTGCCGGCTTCAGGAGGAGCCCAGCCGGGCATCACGTTTTCGCGCGCCACTTCCCGGGCCCCCGGCCCTGCAGGCTCTGTAACCACTGTCATATGTGTCGAGGTCACGGCAGATTCAGGTGGGGCACAGTCTGATCAGCGGATCCAGGTCCTTGTGAGGCAATAGATTCCCTGATGGTCATCTTTTCGCACATAATGCAGCACCCAGGCACCTGCTGGTGAGTAACTCAACCGGGCGGGCTTACTGCACTGTACATGCCCAAAAGACATAAGCTGACATTTCTAATACTGTAGACTTGGGTCGGAAATTGTGCGACAATACGTTCACGTACTATTCCATCAACAGCAAACAGTACAAGAAGAAGGGAGGGATTGGTATGTCAGTCATGGCTTCTCTCGTGGTGCCCGCCTTCAATGAGGCGCCCCGGATGAAACCGGTGCTGCGTTGTGCGACAGAGTCGGGATTATTTTCGAAGATAGTGGTCGTCGATGACGGCTCTGCGGATGAAACAGCCAATGTAGCGGGTGAATTTCCGGTTGAGGTGCTGCGGCACGAACGCAATCTCGGTAAGGGAGCAGCCCTTCAGACCGGGCTGAACTATCTGGATGACCCGGACGTGGCGGTGTTTCTCGATGCCGACCTGACTGGGGTTACTGGTGACCATCTCGAAACCCTGATTCGTTCTGCTGTGGATGTACCGGGAATGGGTATGACAGTGGCCCGGTTCATCGAGGGACGGTGGATGGTGGATATGCAGCAGAAATGGTTCGCTATCCTGAACGGTCAGCGAGCACTGACGCGAAAATTCCTGCGGCTTCTCCCGGATATGTCCTGGAGTCGTTTCGGCGTAGAGGTCCTCATGACCAGGCTTGCGCGCGATCTCAAAGTCCCGGTGCATCAGGTGTTGTGGTCGGGAATATCCCACCATACCAAGGAGGAGAAGTTTGGCGCTGTGCCCGGCTTTGGCGCCCGTCTCAATATGTATCGCGAGTGTCTGTGGGCTTATGCGGTGTACGCATCGAAAGTGGCGGCACATCTGACAAGCCTGCGGGATGGCCCCGCAGTGGGCGAGACGGAGGCGGTGGACTGAGGGAGCTGCGTCCCTCAGTCCACCCGACGACCATCAAAGATCGAGAAGATCCGACATCTTCTCGGGGTCGAAGCCAATGACGACTTCGTCACCGATCACCGTGGTAGGCGTACTGTGTGACCCGAGTTCCTGCATCTCCTGGATGTACTCGGGTTCCTCTCTGATGTTACGTTCCTCATATTCGACACCCTTGGAATCGAGAAATTCCTTTTCCGCCCCACAGGGAGGGCAGCCTGGCTGGGTGTACAGAATTACCTTGGGTTGGGTCATTCATCCTTCACCTGCCTTTCTTGCCACTCAATTTTAGCAGAAAGCGGCTCTTGATGCATATGCGCCCGTCCAGCTGATCATCGTGGCGACCCCCGGGTGGGACATTTCTGTCCATCTTGCCGGTGGGTGAATCTGCGGCGTCTGCACGTGAACCGGAAAGCTGTTCCTCCATTTCAGAGATCGTACAGATCGGCAGTCTTGCTCTTTATGTATCTGAGGTAGGGGCGAGTACTGAGATCCCGGCCCGTGGCCTGTCGCACCAGATCACCCGGGCTGAGCGTCTTACCGTATGTGTGTACATTTTCCTGCATCCAGGTCAAAAGAGCGCTGAAATTGCCCGTCCGAAACCGTTCTCTGAGGTCAGGAATTGCCGATTCAGCCGTCTCGAAGAGCTGGGCGGAGATCACATTTCCCAGCGCGTAGATGACGAAAGATGCACCGAATCCCCCGGACCAGTGGATATCCTGTAGAATTCCCTCGCTGGGAGCCTCAGGCTGTATGCCCAGGTACTCTTCGAATTTCTCGTTCCAGGCTGCGGGGAGGTCCCGCAGTTCCAGCTTCCCGTCGTATACTGCCTGCTCCAACTCGAAGCGGATCATGATATGCAGGTTGTAGGTTACCTCGTCGGCCTCTACCCGGATCAGGGAGGGCTGGACCCGGTTTACTGCCTTCCAGAAGTCTGTGTACTGTGCTCCAGCGGTCTGCTCGGGAAAGTAGCTTCTCACACGGGGGTAGAAGAACTGCCAAAATTCCTTTGAGCGCCCGACGATATTTTCCCATAGCCTCGATTGTGATTCGTGCATACCTCCCGAGGCTGCACTGCCCAGAATACAGCGGTTCCATCTTGCGGGTAGTCCCTGCTCGTAAGTTCCGTGGCCAGCCTCGTGCAGTGAGGCGAAAAAACATGGGGAAAACTGGTCATCGCGGATCCGGGTGGTGATTCGTACGTCGTCAGTAGAAAAAGCTGTGGTGAATGGATGAACAGACCGGTCCTGGCGCCCGCGGCTGTCCAAATCGAAGCCTAAAGCTCTCACCGCCTCCATGCTGAGATCCCATTGCCTGGCAGGATCATAAATCTGGTGCAGAATCGAATCCTTCACCTGCCCGGATTTATCAGATATGCGGGCTATCAGAGGAACCAGGGTCTCCTTGAGGTCAGAGAAAATTTCCTGCACGTCCGCACACGTGAACCCGGGCTCGCGGCGATCCAGCATCACATCCAGTGGATGAGAGTCGGGGTTGATAACCTCAGCAGTGCGACGGCTGACGTCATAGTTTCTCTCCAGTGCCGGCAGAAACAGGTGGAAATCCTCCTCACCCCGTGCGCGCAGCCACGCCTGCAGTCCGTCTGACGATGCCCTGGTAGCTTCCTGCATCAGCCGGCCGGGAATGCGGGTCGCACGTTGATGTTCGCGGGCCACCTCGCGCACCACAGCTGTTTCCTCAGAGTCCTCCCGAGCATTGTTCATCAGGGGTTCAAGTCGTTGGATGAGTCTGCCGAGGGCGGGATCGGTGAGTTTTTCATGAATGAGGCTTGAAAGGGTCGCCAGCTGCTCCTTGCGCGCTTCTGCGCCTCTGCTGGGCATGTAGGTGTGCATGTCCCAGTGCACAATGGACTGAATGCGAGACAGATCACGCATTTCCGCTATCCGCTCCCGCAGTTTCGCCAGGTCCGCTGGGCAATCCTGCATCACTGATCATTCCTTTCGTTACTGCCTGGTCAGAGTTTCGCCACATCGACTGTCTTACCTTCCGGGTCATTCTTTGTTACAGTAGAACTTGTGGAGGTGTGCCATGGGTGTAGGAGTGTCCCGGTTGGGTGACCCGATCCTGCGTGCTCAATGCAGACCGGTCTCTGATCCCGCGGGTAATCAGGCGGTCGCAGTTGCGGATAAGCTGAAGAGCACGCTGTACTCGGTGCGGGGCGACCTCGGTTTCGGGCGCGGGATTGCCGCCCCGCAGGTGGGAAGCGACCTGCAGATAGTTTTTGTCTGCATCGATGAGCCTCTGATCCTGATCAACCCGCAGATCGAGGAACGTTCGCCCGAGATGGTTGAGCTGTGGGATGATTGTCTCAGCCTACCCCCACTGCTTGTTCGTGTCAGGCGCCACCGTGCAATCACTGTGCGTTACCGCGATCTCGCCGGGAGGCCGGTCGTGCTCCGGGCAGAGGACGAGCTGTCCGAGCTGCTGCAGCACGAGATTGATCATTTGCACGGTACTCTGATTCTCGACCGTGCCCACGGAGATAATGCCATATGGCTGCGGGAAGAGTGGGAGCGTAGAGCGCGGGGGCATGACGGGTGAGCGAGGTGGGTGGGATATTGTCGGGAGTGTTCGGAAGATGATTGCAACTATCAGAGACAGAGACAACGAATTAGAAAGAGGAGAGACTACATGCTTCCATCTGTAACCCTGGGGAGTTGGTTGCTGGCTTTTCTGCCTATTGCCATGATATTGCTTCTCATGATGGTGCTTCGGTGGAGCGGGGGCCGTGCCGGTGGCTTGAGCTGGTTTATGGCCTGCGGTGTTGCCGCCATGTTGTTTGGAGCTGACGCGGATCTGCTCGCTGTTGCTTCTCTTAAGGGGTTGTGGACCACCGTTTTCATTCTGTACATCATCTGGGGAGCCATGCTACTTTATAACGTCGTAACCGAAGTCGGAGCATTCGACATAATTGCCGATACCTTCACCCGGTTGACCGGTGGCGACCGGATGCTGCAGATTCTCGTTCTGGGGTGGGCATTTCCCTCGTTTCTGCAGGGGGTGTGTGGATTTGGCACCTGC
>PWGR01000282.1 GCA_003554565.1 Clostridia bacterium | reverse complement strand
TGATGGCGGCCCCCTTCCGAAAATTTCGCTGGCAAAAACCTCTACTCGTACTTTATTCTGGGATCAGCTATGACGTAGGCCACATCAGCTGCCAGATTGGCAATGGCCACAGCAACCGAAACGATAAAAATCCCCGACAGCACTACGGCAAAGTCCCTGGTGTTCAGGGCACTGACCAGCAGACGGCCGGTCCCGGGCCAGTAGAAGACTGTCTCAACGATTACCGCTCCACCAACCCTCACGCCGATGCTCAATCCCAGCATGGTGATAAGGGGCAGTAAGGCATTTCGAAGGGCGTGCTTATATATGACGACGCGCTCCGAAAGACCCTTCGATCTGGCAGTTCGAACGTAGTCCTGCCGCAAGACCTCCAGCATGCTGGAACGTCCGACCCTGGTAAATCGCCCGATGGGACGTATGGTCATGGCCAGCACGGGCAGGATGAAGTGGACAACTCCCCCGTATCCCCCGGTCGGAAGCCAGCCGAGACGAACAGAGAACACCAGAATCATCATCAGGCCAATCCAGAAACCCGGCATGGCCTGACCGAAGACCGCCAGTGTGGTACCGAAGGTGTCCACATATGATCCGTGACGCGTGGCCAGAATCACGCTGGCAGCTATTGATATACTCATAAACAAAACGGTGGACAATACAACCAGCTGAAGCGTCGCTGGAAGGCGCTGCAGCACAAGCGGCATGGCCGGCTCACCATACCTGAAAGATGTTCCAAAGTCACCCCTCATTGCACCACCGATAAAACGAAAATACCGGATGTGAAGTGGGTCGTCCAATCCCAGACGGGCGCGCATGGCTTCAACTTCATCTGCTGTCGCATCGGCCGGCAGCATAAGCCTCGCCGGATCTCCCGACAACGACAAGAGAAAAAAGACCACAGATACGGCCAAAAAAACCAGAAGTATCATGTGGATAGATCGCTGAATCAGATAGGAAGTCATTCGCAGATCGCTCCCATCGTTTGTTTCGTGTGCGTGTCATCGTGTCCGCCGGTCCGACGGGTCCACTGTGACAATTTCAGCGCTGGGCACCTGGAGGCTTGGCCCGCTTGGCCCCGTCCCACCAGCGGCGGAGACAGGGCATCCGGGCCTCACGGCTCCAGATCCAGGGCGGGTGCCTCTGCCAGAGACCAGATTATCCACAGCAAGCGATATCACTCCCGCCCTACACTCGCCCCAAGGTCAAGCTGTAAACGCCTCTTACAGCCTGACCTTGGTGACGAACAAGCCGACCATCATCAGATGGCGCCTCCGTTATCTGACTTCCATGTCCCAGAACACGCGGAACAGCTGGTCCGGCTTGGGGTTGAACTCGTAGTCGCTGTTGTGCGCATAGATATCTTCGTAGTTGAACAGGAAGATCATAGGAGCGAAGTCATGAATCCATTCCTCGATCTCCCAGGACGCGGCTTCGCGCTCATCGGGATCCATAATCTGCATTGCCTCGGTGACCTTCTGATCCAGCTCCGGATCATAGAAGCCGATGGACATTTTCTGCGCCTCGATGAACCTCTTGCCGAAGTAGGAGGGGCCGTCACTTGTGTTGTCCAGCACTCCCCACAGGGCGGAGCCCACGTGATCCTTGGCATCTCGCCCTTCCAGGTATGTGGCCCACTCGTGTCTCTGAATATCAACATTGATCCCTATGTCGCTCAGATAGGAGGCAATGGCCTCGGAAATATCGGCATCCCTGATGTAACGTCCGGAACAGGTGTGAATGGTATGGTCAATGTCCTCCGGCTCGTAGCCGGCTTCCCGAATGAGCTCAACTGCTTTGTCCGGATCAAAACCATACGGATCGATGTTGGGGTTCTTATGCGGGTTCAGATCAGACACATACGCCGGCGTCTCGTAGGCAAAGCCCTCCAGGATGGTTTCCATTATCTCATCTACATCCACCGCGTAGTTGAAGGCCTGGCGGACCCTCTTGTCCATGTAGGGCTCGTCCTCGTGCCACAGCTGAAACAGGTGCGCAACTACCCTCGTACCGGGTACGGATGCAATCTCCCCGTGCGGTACTGCCTCCACCTCGGGTACGGCATCAACTGATATGGCAAAGGCGACGTCGATTTCTCCCGCATAGAAGGCTCCCTGCCTCGTCCCGTCCTCTGGTATCGGCCGGAATTCTACCTTCTGAACCGGGGGATCCCCGCCCCAGTAGTTGTCATTGGCCTCCAACCGGATATGCTCGTCTCTGCGCCATTCGGACAGCTGGTAGGGCCCGGTGCCAACCCAGTTCTCCCCAAAGAACTCCTCACTTTCATCGACCACGTGCGCGGGCCACATCAGAAACTGCGCAAACATATTGGGCAGAGTGGGAAATGGCTCTTCGGTTACGAACTGGACTGTGTGATCATCAACCACGTTCACTTCTTCTATTAACTCTATGGAGTGGGCCCAGGCGGCCGCATTTTCGGGCTCAAGAATCCAATTCACGCAGGCCTCGACATCTTCTGCCGTGAACTCTGTACCATCATGGAATTCTACCCCTTCGCGCAGCTCAAATTCCCAGGTCACGTCATCGAGTGCTTCCCAGGAAGTAGCCAGAAGCGGCTGCAATTCCATATTCTCATCTCTGCGAATCAGAGCCTCGTACACGTTCCGCATGGGAATCTGCGTATTGAGGTCACCCATGATACCCGGGTGAGGGCTCCGCATTCCCGCCGGCACTCCCACTATCAGCTCTTCCGCCGCAGGATCCATTACGTCCGGGTCCTCGTCCACGTCCTCATCTACTTCTTCCGGGTCGTCGTCCACCTCTTCATCCGGTGCCTCCGCCGCCGGGCAACCCGTAGCCGCCAGCATCAGACCCAGGATCAAAAAGACCAAGAGCGCCGATGAAGTAGTTAGTTTCCGTAAATGCAATTCAACCAGTCTCCTTTCTCAGATCATTATTTTGGATAATGCGCAGCTCCTCATCAGCATCAATTTCCAGCGATGAGGAGTACTTGATGCCAGCTCCTGTGTTCATAACTACCACTGATTCAGTATCAGCTATTGCCCCTGATTCTCGAAGTTTGGCAAGGCCGGCAACTGCAGCGGCAGCAGGGAAGCAGGTGAAGATTCCCTCATCCCGGGCGAAGACCCCGAGATAGCGCTCTGCCTCACTGACATCTACTGTGGTCGTCACCCCCTCGGATTCACGAATCAGCCGCAGAACCAATGCGCCAGCACTGGGATCTGGAGCCATCAGTCCTCCTGGAGGCACGGAAGGCTGCGACCAGGGGTCATGTTGGCTCTGACCCTGCTCGAAGGCCCTGTTCAGAGGAGCACATCCCTCGTACTGGACACATACCAGACGAGGCAGAGTTTCACTCGTCAGCCATCCGAGTGCAAGCAGCTCCTGCCAGGCCTTGTATATCGCAACTATCGACATGCCCCCGCCCGTGGGAAAGACAACGACGTCAGGAAAGGACCATCCCAGGCTCTCGGCCATTTCGTAGCCCATCGTCTTCTTTCCTTCCAGGCGATACGGCTCATGCAGGGTTCGCGCGTCAAACCATCCGTCCTCGATCAACTCGGCAACGATAGGGCCAGCTTCTTCCGGAAAGCTGTCGACGACAGTAACATGGGAGGAACAGGCGGCCAGCTCTTTCCGATTGGATTCGAGTGATGCAGCAGGTATGACCGTGCGCACCTCTATGCCCGCCCTCCTGGAATAGGCGCCCCAGGCGGCGGCAGCATTGCCCGAGCTGCTGAGAACCGCGCGTTCAACACCGAGTTCCTTCAGCCGGGCCAGCGAAACACAGGCGCCCCTGGCTTTGAACGTGCCGGTGGGATTCAGCCCCTCATCCTTGATCCATAATCGTCGCAACCCTAATCGCCCCGCCAACCTGGATACAGGGGTCAAAGGAGTAGCCCCTTCCCCCAAGCTGACCTCGTTCAGTGTTGAAGTCGAACAGGGAAGCACCTCCTGAAAGCGTGACAATCCGGTCCGCCTGTGCTGCAGATCTGCCCGGTGAACGAGCCTGCCCAGCAGATCATAATCATATTTCGTAAACAGGGGCGAATCACATTCCTCACAACGGTTTCGGGGTCTGTCCTCCGAGTAGACAGTTCCGCACGCTGCGCATTCCAGCCATGTTAGATCAAGTGAACTCATGTCTTCCTCCCGCTCCCAATGAGCCTCAAATTATTCATCTGCAGGCGTTCTCACTACACTCCAGGGCGCAGCCCCTTTATGTCACCAC
>PWGR01000027.1 GCA_003554565.1 Clostridia bacterium | reverse complement strand
TGGGTACCCACGAAGGTGCTTCTGCGCTACGGTCTGCTCATGATCCCACCCACCGTGTTGTGGTTTGCGGCCATCTTCTACCCCCTGGCGACGCTGCTGTTCCGTTGACAGGGGACGGAGGCCGGAACGCTGATCGAGGGCAGTCCCACTCCCATCCGCTGGATCCGGATCACTTGAAGGGCACGTGCATATGGGGGAAACTGTATTCAGAGGGGGCGATATCGTGCATACTTCAGACAGTGAAAATATGACCACAGTTGCCCTGGTGCGGGCCGAATCCAGAGTGGACGGGATCAGACAGAGCATCGAGGCACTGGATCTCAACCCGGTGCGGGGCAAAGAGGTCATGCTGAAGCCGAATTTCAACACCGCGGACCGTTACCCGGGTTGTACGCACATCGATACCCTGCGGGAGCTCATCATCTACCTGCGGGAGATGGGGGCGGAGAAGATCACCATAGGGGAGAGGAGCGGTCCCCCGAATACGGCCGAGGTCATGGAGGAACTCGGTGTCTTCGCGCTGGCCGACGAGCTGGGTGTGGACATTATCAACTTCGATGAGCTGGGGGCAGATCAGCTGGTCCGGGTGGACGTACCCGACAGCCACTGGGAGGACGGCTTCCTGGTGCCCCGCGCGCTGCGGGAGGCAGAATGCGTGGTCTGTACGCCGTGTCTGAAGACGCACCAGTTCGGAGGCATTTTCACCATGGCCCTGAAGCTGGCCGTGGGCATTATCCCGAAAGAGAACACCGCATACATGACTCATCTGCACAACTCGCCCGACATGCGGAAGATGATCGCCGAGGTAAACGCCGGATATACCCCCGACCTGATAGTTCTGGACGGCATGGAGGCCTTCGTCGAAGGCGGCCCCATGGAGGGTACCAGAGAGAGGGCGGACGTGTTTCTGGCCGGAACTGACCGGATCGCCATCGACGCGGTGGGGCTGGCCGTACTCAAGCAGCTGGGCACCACCCCGGAGATTATGGACAGGGCGATATTCGCGCAGGAGCAGATAGACCGGGCCGTCGAGCTGGGACTGGGCGTCGCCTCGGCCGGAGACATAGAAATCGTCACGGACGGTTCATCCGAGAGCCAATCCTACGCGGAGGAAATCCACGCGATCCTCGCACGGGGTTAAACTGTTCCAATGATGATCTACCCCCTGCGCTTATGCTGCATAATCTGGAGGGATACTTTCTATCGATTTCTCGGTATTTCTCGATTATGCACACTTTGCTCATGGATTAGCATAGGGACTGTCAGATCTTGCATGACCAGCATTCTAGGGTCTAACATAAAGATATAAGCGTGCAAGGGGAGGATTCTTAGGTGTGCGGATATGCGGGGTCATTCCGGCAAGAACTCAGCACGATGTGTAATCATCTCGTTCCTGCTCTGTCTGAACACGAGGATATTGTTGGGTGTTATGTCTTCGGCTCCGTTGCCCGCGGTGACGCCGGGAATATGAGTGATGTTGATCTGGCTGTACTGCTGGAATTGACTTCGGATAGCAACCTGTTCACCCGACGCCTTCAGATTCTCAGGACCATAGCCGAGATGCTGGGCACCGACCGGGTGGATCTGATCGTTTTGAACGACGCTCCGGTTGCTCTCGCATACAAGATCCTGAAGGAAGGCCAGCTGATATATGAACGTCCCGGTGCACGCGCGGCGCGAGTTGACTTCGAGTCGCGCACTTATCTCTGGTACTTTGATTTCCGCAGGATTGAATGTCGCATGCGGCGGGCAATGCGGCGGAGGATAAAGGAGGCGAGGTTTGGTGGTTGATGTGCACGTGGTTGAAAAGCGTCTGCTGAGACTGGAGCATATTCTGCAGAAGCTGCGAGCTGCCTCCGAAATTCCCGAGGATGTGTTTCTGGGGGATGAGGTCCGCCGGGATGCAGTGGAACGAAATCTGCAGGTGGCGATTCAGATCTGCATAGACATCACGAGCCATCTAGCGGCATCTCTCGGTCTGCGGAGTCCAGAAAGCTATGCCGACTTGTTCTCAGTACTCGAAGAGGAAGACCTGTTGTCTGAGGATCTTTCGCAGACCATGAAGCAGATGGTGGGATTTCGCAATATCTTGGTGCACGACTATCTGGACATAAGGCCGGACCTCGTCTACTCCAATCTTCAATCTTTGGATGATTTCCGAAGGTTTGCTGAAGAGGTATTGGCGGCTATTGAACAGTACGCAGGCTGATTGTCGTTTGCAGACGATAGCTGATGTAGATGGTACAGGGCAGAACAGCTTTTCTAACATTGCCGTGGTCTGTCCATGGGCGCAACTATCCACATCATCTCTCGATTCCAATGTCACGCTATCCGTTACATCGCCAGTCCAGTGCCATCGACTTTTGCCTGAGTACCGTGTCACCATCCGCTCCTCCTGCTCTTCAATCGGCACTCCCAGCGGCCCCCAGGGGCATCACTGCCGGGTTGCGGGGCGCGCCTTTAGCGGAACGAAGACACTCTAAGGCCCTGTTCCACCAGTAATCTTCAGGGGAAAAACAACCCTCTACCATATACTGACGCCCTCCCCAGCGACATTCTTCTTAAGTGGGGTTTGTGAGAATCTGCCATGGTGCCATTCCTGCGAACCAACGACGACACTGATGTTGGTACTCAGGTCAAGGTTTATCTCAAACACAACGTCAGATATCTTGCCCCGGATCCCATGTATTTTGCTGCGGGACAATACTACCAAAACGTCAAGATCGGATTCCAAGTCAGAGTCCCCTCTACCCTTAGAACCGAAAACGATAACGTCCGAAAGAGGTAGCTGTTCAGATAGAGTCACCCGGAGACGCGCCAGATCTTCAATCTCCTTTTCCGTAAGACCAAGGCGCTGATTCAGATGAAGGTCTATCGTACAGATCTGTCCTGAGTGTACGATGATTGTCACCGTCCGACCAGCAACCCCCCAGGACCTGTCATGTTTGTGCTGTTGGTAGAAGTCGTTATCCGCGAAACGGTAAAGATAGGGCATGGGGGAATCGATGATACGGTGTGCCGAATCCATTACGGAAACCCACTGTATTTGAAGCTTACCGGAGGAGGTAGATCCTTATATCCAGGGCACGATCATGTATGCTGCCGCGTGAGCTGCGAAGGGTCAGTCCATGACACCTGGGGAGAAACACAGCTGCATACATTTCCCGCAGCATGGTACAATCTAACATACACAGCATAGAGTGAGTACGGTGTTTTTCAATCACGTACTCATCTTTCGGCCCCAGATGGGCGACTCTGGGGGTCTGTAGACAGGTTTGCTTTCTGAGGAGGTTTAGTGGTGACGAGCCGCCTGCGTCATGTGTGCGAAAAGAATGGAATCTCTCTCCTGTATCTCTTCGGCTCGCAAGCGAGGAGTGCCTTGGATTATCTGCAGAACAACGGAGCCACGGGCGATGTGGGGGATCCACTGGCCGATCTCGATATTGGAGTCGTAACGAGTTCGCCCCTCCCTCCCGCCGGAGAGAGGCACGAACTCTATGCGTCGCTGACAAATGACCTGCAGGAATGTTTTCCGGGGTTTCCGGTAGAAGTTGTGCTGTTGGAAGAACACCATTCCGTCTTTCAATATGAAGCATTGAAGGGATTCTGTATCTACTGTTCGTCTGTCGAAGCGAAGGATCGTTACGAGATCTCTGTCCTGCGTCGTGCGGCGGATTTTGCCCCCTTTCTGGACCAATTCCTGACCGAAGCACTGGAGGAGGTGGCGCGATGATTGATCGACGGCTGGTGCGGGAGCGACTTCTTCTGATGAATTACTACCTGGAAAATCTGCAGCGGCTCTCTCATCTGCCCTACGAGACCTTTCTCGGTGATTCATTCAAGGTGGCCGCAGCCGAAAGCTTTCTGCGACGTTCACTCGAGGCAATCTTCGATATTGGACGGCACATTCTTGCCAAGTCCGGCCATGTCGATCTGGCGGCCGAGTACAAGTCCATTGCTCGAGGAATGAAGTCTCTCGGGGTGGTGGATGAGAACTTGGGTGATACTCTCGTGCGCATGGCCGGTTACCGCAACCGGCTTGTGCATCTATATGCCCGGATCGGGGACGAGGAACTGTACGGGATCATTTCGTGTCACCTGGGTGATATTCGGGCCTTCGTTCCTCAGGTGAGGGACTTTCTGGAGCATCAGGATCCCGACTGATCGCCCTTCTCGAACGTCATCCAGAAGAACCTTTCTCTTCCTCCTG
>PWGR01000233.1 GCA_003554565.1 Clostridia bacterium | reverse complement strand
GGAGGCGCGACGGCGAGCCGCACAATCCGTACGAGGAGGAGATACCGTGAATCGCCCAAAAGACCGGAGATGGGTGGCGGAAAGACTGGACATAGGTCGGGAGCTGGTGTATCTCACACGGGCAGACTGCACGGAAGTCGGTCTGACGCGGGACGATATCCTGCAGCTGACCGAAGATGCGCTGACCGCACACGGGCGGGGCGAATACGAGATGCCGGCCAAGATCGGGGTTCACCCCTACGAGGACGTCTTCTACCACGCCATGCCCGCCCACGTACCGGCCAAAAGTGCCGTGGGCATGAAGTGGATCGAGTGTTATCCGAAAAATCCGTCCAGATTTGACCTTCCGCAGACTACGGGCCTGCTGATACTCAATGACGTCGAAAGCGGTTGCCCCGTGGCCATCATGGACGCGACGTGGCTGACAGCCATGCGGACCCCGGCGGTAACGGTACTTGCGGCAGAGCGGCTGCATCCGGGCGCAGAAACATTCGGGATGTTCGGCTGCGGGGTCCAGGGAACGGAGCACGTGCGCTTTGCGCCCCGCGCACTACCCGGGCTCCGGCGTATCTATGTACACGACGCTGTTGAGGCGGCCGCTGACCGACTCATCGAGACAGTGGGACCGGAGATAGATCTACCGATCATCAAGAGCGACGAGCCGCGCGAGGTTGTTGAATCCTGTGCGGTTCTCTGCTCCGCCACGGTCATCCAGCGAAAACCCCTGTCTGTAGTGCGAGACGACTGGGTCTCCGCCGGGCAGACCATCCTCCCCTGCGACCTGAATACTTTCTGGGATCCGGCCATCGCACGGAGGGCCGACCGCTACATCGTCGACAGCGCGGATGAGCACCGACTATTTGACGAGATGGGATACTTCCCGGACGGCCTGCCGCCCGTGCACGCGGAAACCGGCGAGATCATTGCCGGGCGGGCGGACGGCAGAACATCGCCGGATCAGTTGATTGTGTGCAGCAATATCGGCATGGCCGTGTGCGACGTGGTCGTCGCACGAGCCATATTCGACCTCGCACTGGACAGGGGGAAAGGCCGCATTCTTCCCCTGTGAGCCAGACGATCACGGGGAGCACAGTCCGGGTCCCGGCGGGGACCGCGCCCCGACAATGTCCGGTCACCCCCCGGATGCGTACGGGGCCATCTCTTTCCGCACACACATGTGCACGAAGCATCCCGCCAGCACCAGTGCCTCACTCCCCGGCAAGTGGTGCATGGCCGGTTCTGGCCCGGCGCAGGATTAGCCGCAGACCTGATCATACGGTCGCCTCCGTTGACCATTGACCGATCAGAAATCGACAGGATCATCGAGGTGCCGGATGAAAGCATCAACGAGATGAAAGATGAGCCCGAGCAGGGCATCTATTTCCAAAAGAGAACGCACCAGGGGCGCCCGCCCGCACCGGCGGTGGACGATACAGATATCCACGTCGCCGGTGCCGTATCCGCGGCAGACATTCACCATAGACTGCTCTGAAGGTCGCAGATCTGGCGCGCTTGACTCCCAAAAAGAGGTGGCGATCCTGCCCACTCGACTGCTCATTGAAACATTGCACGGGCGGCGACTCTGCAGGTGGTGAGGATCGATTGTCGAAACTGCTGCGTAGGGATGTGTGCTCCGAAGGCAGTGTTGGATGCATTCACGTCCCCCGCGCGTCAGCGACAGATGAGACAGATGGAAACACAGTCATCCACCCACGGAAAAGGAGTGATGCATCTTGACATCCGCGGAGAGAGACCGGGTCGGGATACTGCTGTTTGACGGAGTGGAGGTGCTGGATTTCTGCGGCCCGCTCGAGGTGCTGCATACCAGTGGTCGGTTCGAAATCATCACTGTTGCCCACGGAGAACCGTCCGTCTGCACGGCCGCAGGACTCCGGGTCATCGCCGACTGCACGACCGATGAATGCCCGCCCCTGGACATATTGATTGTGCCAGGCGGTCCAGGGACCCGGATCCTGGAAAGTGAAGAGACCGTTCTGTCCTGGCTGCGCGAGCGTTTCGACGAGGTGGGGCTCTTTGCCACCGTCTGCACCGGGTCGGTGCTGGCCGCCGCCGCGGGGCTCTTGCACAACCGGCGAGCCACCACACACTGGGGCGCCATTCGTGAACTCGGGCGATTTCCGGGGGTATGTACGGACTGGGACAGCAGGATCGTGGACGAAGGCGAGATTATCACGTCCGCGGGTATCTCCGCCGGAATTGACATGGCCCTCTACATTCTCGAGTCCCGCTACGGACACGCGCCTTTCCAACGGGCGCTGAACGCCATGGAGTACGACGCATACCCGTCCCTGAAGCCGAACTACCATCGCCCCGAATTCGTGCGGACGTCTGCGTCTCAGCCGGACGAGGGGTGTGATGCTTCGCAGGACCGGTGAGCAAACCTGAAAGATCTGGTTGCGGGGACGCCCGTCATCTCTCCCAGCACAACCGACGCGGCGGCCCCTTATGATTCACGTGCAGGCCTCTTTGTCCATATCGGCTAAGGGTTGAACGCTCGGGAGTCCCCCCGTCCTCGAGGAGGCCGCAAAGGTGCGGTGGCGCCCATTGCTGCGGCCGGTGATGTCCTTGCCCAGATACAGACGGACAATCACTTACGTCGCGAGCGGAGTGCACTGTACGTCGCCCGCAGGCGAGCTGGGCAACGAGGAACATGGTGCGAGAACACAAGTCTCGGCCTGCTTTTTGCTTCATTTGCCGCACCGGGCATCGTCATGGGAGGCGCGCAGGAGATCAGAACTCTCATCAGATTCGGACCGCAAAGATTCATCCACACATTGAGACCAATAATGCCGACGCTGCGGTACTGTCCGAAGAAATCGCCCTGTGTTTACTGATGATCCTGCCTGACATATGTCAGTATCGCTGCGCTGCACCGCCGACTCCATCTCAATCAGCTGCTGGTGCGTCCGTCTTTCCCCTCCCCGGAAGAGTTGTGCTGTAAAGCACACATATAAGGGTTACTGCAGCCCCCATGAGGAACGTGGCCTGATACCCGACCGCTGCCCACAGCGTACCGCCGACGACCGGAATCACCAGGCCCAGGATATGATTGATCGTGCCTCCCATCGCCAGGCTGGGGGCGACATCTGAATCGGGTGCTATATTATCGAGGTGTACATTGATGGCCGTCTCCATTCCCGCCACCAAAGCATCGAAGCAGTACGCAACGTACAGGATGAAAAGATATGGCACGAAGGCATATGTGATTGCAGTCGCTGTCCCAACGCTGTAGCCGAGCACCAGGGTCGCTCTTGTTCCCCACGAATCCACCAGCCTTCCAATGGCCGGTCGGACGTAAATCGCGAAAGCATTGCTCACTGCCATCAGAATGGCCACCGTCTGCACTGTGATCCCGAACTCGCGCACCATCAAGTATACGGCAAACGTGTTGAATACATGACGCTGGGAGGCCGACAGGAGGCGCAGCACGTAGAACGACATATATTTGCGGCGAAACACGTAGCGCGCGACAGACACCTCCGCCGGGGATCCAGCCCGTCCCTTGACAAGCATCAACCCACCGCCGAAGACCGCAAGCGCGGCTGCCGCCCAGAAAATGATGCGATAGTAAAGGACGCCGCTGAGCCACTCGGCCAGCGTGTATACAATGACTATAGCAGCCAGGGAGGCGGCAGCCTGGGCGCCGCCAAACTGCCCCATCCGGCGTCCCTTGCTGCCCTTATCGGCCAGAGAAAGCACCAGAGACGCCTGCATCGGGTAAAACATGTGAAAACCTATGGAAAAGACCAGGGTTGCTCCGACAAGCTGTGCAAATGTGCTCGAGACACCATGCCAAACGAGTCCAATACCAATAAGCATCCCGCAGATACCGACCACAACGGATTGGCTGAGAGAAGACACCAATCCGATGAGCACGACCGTCAGAAGACCCGGGATTTCTCGCACGGCGTTGATGTATCCCAGCTGAGAAGGCGTCACGCCGATGATGTCATTTGCGAAGTTGTTGAATGCTGTGCGCTGGATGCCAAGCGACAGTTGAACCAGAAACACCGCCACGAAAAGAACCAGCATCACGTTGCTCCAGTCGGAAAATATCTTCCGGATTTTCATGAAGTCACTTCCGTTTCTGCTCACGCTCACCGGGGCTGCTTGCCGAGATCTCTAACAACAAGGGCCGCCCACCCGGGAAGCGGTAAGTGGCCAATACATATGAACGAACGTTAAAAGAAACATCG
>PWGR01000140.1 GCA_003554565.1 Clostridia bacterium | reverse complement strand
CGGGGACGAGGATCCGGTATCGGCGGAAAACACACTGGCGCAGCTGGCGGAACAGGAGAATGTGAGTCCCTCAGAGATGGCTGATGCAATACTCGCAGTCGACCCCAACACCCGTGCGCAGGTCGAGATGGTCAGCGAACAGCGTCTGCGCGAGGTCCTCGCCTGGTCCGGGTCGGTGATTGCTAACGACGCATCTGCCCGTGATCCAGAAAATGATCCCCCTCCAAATAGATCGCGTCATCCACGCGCCTACGGAACCTTTGCCCGAGTTCTGACCCATCACGTCGACGATGGTACGCTCTCTCTACCCGAAACTGTGGCCAAAATGACATCGCAACCCGCAAGGGCTCTGGGAATCCAGGATCGCGGCGTAATTGCTGAGGGATACTACGCAGATATTGTCCTGTTCGACCCACAGATGCTGGCAGATACCGCCACCTATACCAATCCGCGCGCCTACCCGGAAGGAGTTGTCCATGTACTGATAAACGGTGAATTTGCCGTGCGGGACGGAGAACTGCTGCCCGATGTCCGTGCTGGACGGGTACTTCGCAGCGGCAGTAATGGCGACTGAGTCTCCCGTCACCGCAGCTCAGTACTGGCCAAGCAGTCCGTCGCGCCGGGCCACCCGCTCACAACGAAAGAAGACCAGAAGCCCGGCGGCCAAGTACACTGCGGCCACCAGCAACAGCATGCCGAGATCTACCACCTCCAGCTGCAGGATCGATGCACCTCCCACCATCACCTGACGCAGCAGGTGGTTCCCCAGATTCAACGGCAGGAACTGGACCAGGGGAGAGCCACCCGGTGGCACGACCAGAAAAGCAATGAAGATGAACTGTACGATTTGAAAGAAAGCCTGGATTCGCTTGTAAACCAGGGCCAGGCCGCCCAGCATGTACCCAACACCGTAGACCGGCGCCACCGTCAGCAGCAAAAGGGGCAGCACACTGAATAAATCCAGCGATAGGCGTTCGCCGGTGGTAATGAGCATGAGCAGGAGCATGACCCCGGCCATGGCCAGCTGCAGCACGAGCGTCGACAGCAGGTGCGCCGCCTTGACCCAGTGAAAACCGAAGGGAGAAAGATACATCTGTTCCAGTGTTCCGGCCTGCGCCTCGTTCAGCACGCTCCAGGACAGCTCGGAGTAGGCCATAATGGCCAGCACCCACACCAAGTATCCCACCACCAGTCCCTCGACCGTATCCCCCACATCTATAGCTGCACCGACAGATCGGAAGCCGAAGAACAGCAGGCAGAAGACGATGTACATGGTGGCCAGCCCTGACAGGCTGTTGAAGAGATACCTTCGCCACATTATGATGGTTTTTTCGAAAACACCGCGCAGTAGAATCCAGTTCATGCGCGAACCCCCTCCTCGCGACCGATAATCTGCAGGAACGCACGTTCCAGATCGGGCTCATCCTGCGATATGCCCTCCACGAGGATCCCATTTGCACGCAGGATATCCATCAGATCGTATAAAGCCTCCGGACGCGCGACCTCCACCTCCAGGAGAAAAGAGTCGTCGTCTACATCCGGCAGTCCGATGTTGCGAAAGATCTCGCGCAGCTGACGCTCGGTCTCGCCGTCAATTCTTCCCGAGCCCCGCACCCGATAGAGGCGGCGCTGGAAAAGAGATATAAGGTTGTCGGTGGTATCGTCCACAACCACAGCACCATCCTCTATGATCACTACCCGGTCGCAGACCTGCTGCACTACCTTCATGTCGTGACTGGAAAGCACCACCGTCCTCTGCTCCACCTCAGCCAGATGCCGGATCATCCCGCGCATTTCGATGGAAGTCTCGACGTCCAACCCCAGGGTAGGTTCATCAAGGAAGATGAGCGGAGTATCACGTGCCAGAGCACATGCAACGGCAGTCTTCTGCTTCATTCCCTGCGAGAGTTCCATGGCCGGAACATCCACCCAGTCTCCCAATCCAAGGAGGTGCAGCAGACCCTCGAGACGCTCGGTCTCCCGCCGGACATCACGCCCCTGGATGCTGGCAAAAAACCTTACATTCTCGCGAGGTGTGAGTCGCCAGTAAACATTCCGGCTGCCCTCCAGTACAGCACTCATCATCCGCAGGCATTCCCTACGGTGCTGCATCGCGTCCCGTCCGAAAACCTCCACCTCACCGGAATCGGGTTGCACGAGACCAAGGATGCACTTGATGGTGGTTGACTTACCGGCGCCGTTGGGCCCAAGCAGCCCCAGGACCTCCCCGGACCAAGCGGAAAAACTCATGTCGCGGACTGCGCTGACACACCGCCCCCGCCGCCGGAAGGTCTTAGTGAGACCCTTCACCTTCAGGACCGTATCCAACCGGAGCTCTTCCTGCTCCACACCAACTACCCCCCTCAAATATGCTGGCTACTGTACATATACTAGCTATAATCTTCTAAATAGTGTCAAGGTGATGGATTGAGATTTTCAACTGGGAGCTGGATGATATATTGTGTATGCTGGATGCTCTGCAGGCGCGTGCTTCTCTGTACAAGGACCTTGCAATAATTTCTGGTTGTGATATATATATAACAGCAGGCAGAGAGTAAGACTAATGCTTGCTGTTATTTTTTTGCGGAAAATTGATATTGAGTTGAAAATCAGTGGCGGAACACCCGCAGTTAAGGAGCGTGCTACAAAAGGTGATTACCTTTGACAACGTCTCCAAAATATTCGACGGAGAACACGTCGCCGTGGATCAGCTCTCCGGGACTGTAGAGGAGGGCCAACTTGTCGTTCTGATCGGACCCAGCGGCTGCGGCAAGACCACCACTCTGCAGATGGTGAATCGCCTGGTCGAGCCGACATCGGGTACTATCTACGTAAATGATCAGGACCACAGCACCTTTGATCCCGTCAAACTCCGTCGCACCATGGGATATGTAATTCAGGAGATCGGCTTGTTTCCACACATGACGGTGGGGCAGAACATCACCGTGGTGGCTGACCTGGAGGGATGGGACCGCGACAAGAAAGAGGAGCGGGCCCGGGATCTCATCGACATGGTTGGGATGGACCCGGATATCTACCTGCAGCGGTATCCCAGGGAGCTCAGCGGCGGTCAGCAGCAGAGAATAGGAGTGCTCCGGGCACTGGCTGTGGACCCGGACATTCTGCTGATGGACGAACCTTTCGGCGCCCTGGACCCGCTGACCCGTGACCAGCTGCAGGACGAGCTCGCCGACCTGCAGGAACGCGTGAAGAAAACCATACTGTTCGTCACTCACGACATGGACGAGGCCTTGAAGATGGGCGACGGAATCATGATGATGCAGGAGGGCAGGCTCCTACAGTTCGATACTCCGGAGGAGATCCTGAAGGATCCGAACAACCAGTTTATTGCAGAATTCATCGGGGCAGAGCGGATGATTCTCAGTCCTCTCGATGTGCCGGTGAAGGAAGTAATGCTCAACAACGTTCCCGAGATGAAACAAAATGACAGCCTCGAGACCTGTCTGCGGGCCATGCAGGACGCAGACAGCGACTACGTCTCGGTCGTAGATGACCGCGGAAAGCTGGTGGGGATGATGAGTGCCGATTCCCTCCAGGAGATGGTGGACGACCGGGGACGGGACTCTGCGGTGGGAGAGGCCCCGCTCAACAACACCAGGGTACAACAGCGGGACAACATCATGGAGGCAGTACACCTCCTGGTCGAGACAGACTCCGATGTCATCGCTGTGGTCGACAAGGGCAAACGTCCAGTGGGTACGTTCACCCGGGGAAGCCTGCCGCAAATACTGACGGAGAAGATATGGCCACGCGACGCAGCGGCGACGCACAATGCAGCTGAAGAGTCAGAAGTGGAGGATTCGCAATGATCGGGGAGATTGCGTTCATATTCGGATGGTACGAGGGAATTGTCAGCTTCATGCAGCTGGTGGTAGACCAGCAGGACCAGCTGATCACGGCCCTGCGCGGACACATGATGCTGGTTGCAGTACCGGTGGGCTGTGCGGTGCTCGTGGCCATTCCCGTGGGGATCATAGCCACGCGCAACCGCTACGTCGAGTTCCTCGCCATAGGGTTTGCCAACATCATGCAGACCGTTCCCAGCCTGGCGCTGATCGCTTTGATGATCCCGCTGGGCATGGGGATAGGGCGACGTCCCGCTTATGTGGCTTTATTTCTTTATGCAATCCTGCCCATTCTCAGAAACACCTACGCCGGCATATCCGGCGTGGACGCAGGGCTCAAGAAAGCCGCGCGGGGG
>PWGR01000028.1 GCA_003554565.1 Clostridia bacterium | reverse complement strand
TCCCGCAGCACCTGCAGCCAGCCGTGCAGACCTTGCCAGCCGCCCGGGACCCGGTCCGCCTCCACCTGGGAAAAGGCGGCCATGCGTGCCTTCACCTCAGACCTGCGCTCCTCGTTGATGCGGGGAAAGACCCCGTAACCGCACATCCCGGCCAGCTCGGTGGTGACGCCGGCTTTCAGCGTGCTCTTGCCCTCATTGTGGATGAATATGGAGTAATCGGAATGAGTGTGGGTGTCGATGAAGCCGGGGGAGACGACCAGGCCCCGCGCGTCGATCCTGCGGCGGGCCGCACATTCCACCCTGCCCCTGGTCACCGCGGCTATGCGGTCTCCCTGGACAGCGATGCTGCCGCAGAAGGCGGGGTTCCCGGTTCCGTCGACGATCTTTGCATCTTCAATCAGAAGATCAATCATCTGCACCTCTCCTTCGGGCGGTGATGCCGTGCACCTGCGGTCTCCCGCCAGGATTGTGTCCGGTCAACTCGCTCACTTCACCCGCTCCCCGCCGATATACACCTGTTCTACGCGGCTCAGGGTGCTGAGCGGGTGGCCGCAGAAGACGGCGAGATCCGCGTCTTTTCCCTCCTCCAGACTGCCCAGCCGCTCCTGTTCGTCCATGATGCGGGCGGGAAGTATGGTGAGGGTGCGCAGGGCCTCGTAGGGGTCCAGGCCGTACCGCACCAGCATCCCGGCCTGCATGCGCAGCTCACGTATCGATATCACCGGGTGATCGGTCTGCAGCCCCACGTCGACTCCCGCCGCCAGCAGGTCAGCCACTACGTGCGGGTTGGCGTGCCGGTACCGCACCCGCCGGTCCCCGATGAACGGCCCGTAGACCACTCCCGCGTCCCGCCGCGCGAGTTCTTCGGCAATGAGGTGGGCCTCGTCGCCGTGATGCACGGAGAACCGGAAACCGAACTCATCCTGCAGGCGCATCAGCGCCTCGATGTCCACCGGGTTCTTCCGGGAGTGAACGCATATCTGCAGTTTTTTCTCCAGCACCTGCTCCAGAACCCTCAGGGTGGCCTCACGTGCGGGGTCGGGAGTTTCCTTCAGTCTTCCCTCCGAGCGGTCGCGGGCCTCCTGCAGCAGCCCGCGCAGCAGGGCCGTTATCCCCATCCGGGTGGCGGGGTAGGGGATGTCGGAGCTGGTAAACCAGCCGGTGCCGCCGGCGGCGAACCAGGACATCTTGACCGCCGCCGGTTCCCGGAACACCCGTCTCTTTCCCGCCGTCTTCACCGCGACGCTGGTGCCGCCCACCGTGTTGGCGCTGCCGGGGTGAATGAGGACCGAGGTCACCCCGCCCTGCACCGCATCAGAAAATCCGGCATCATCGAGGTCCACCCCGTCTATGGCGCGGGCGTGCCCGGTTATGGGGCCGGCAGTTTCATTTACGTCCGCGGTGCCCCAGCCTTCTCCCTCGGGCACGATTCCCACGTGGCAGTGGCAGTCGATGAAGCCGGGAGAAACGTACGCTCCATCCAGCTGCACAGTGCGGCAGCCGCCGGGAGGGGATACCTGGCCCACCCGGGCGATCTTTCCGTCGGCGATCAACAGGTCCCCGCGCACCTGACCCGTGGACCCGTCGGTGCCCGGTGCCATGGTCAAAAGGCGGGCATCTTTCAGCAGGAGCACTGATCATCATCTCCTTTCGATCTGCGGGCGAGCGACATATCGTGCAGGGAGGGACTTTCGCCGGGCAGCCCGGGCCTCACCTTCTGCCCCGCACATACGACCAGCTCCACCCGGGACATGGCATCGAGCGGGTCACCGCTGTGCATCACAAGATCGGCCCGCTTGCCTTCCTCCAGCGTCCCGACCTCATCGCCTGCACCCAGCATCTCTGCGGCATTTTTCGTCACGGCGGCCAGGGCCGCGGTGTCAGACATTCCCTCCCGCACCGCCATGCCCGCGAGCACCGGCAGGTAGTTGGAGGGGACCGACGGGTGATCGGTGATGAGCGCCACCTCGACGCCCGCGCGTTCGAGGATGGCGGGATTGGCCAGATTGATGTTTCTCAGTTCGGGCCCCCGCCGGGTCATGCAGATGGGCCCGACAGCACACGGAACCTGTGCCGCGGCCAGCTCCCCACAGGTCAGATGGCCCTCGGTCACGTGATGCAGAACGGCGTCAAGCGAAAATTCCTCCACCAGAGACAGGGCCGCGAGGATGTCCCGGCGCCGGTGTGCGTGAATGGCCGCGGTGAGTTCTCCCCGCAGCAGGGCCGCGACCGGCTCGAGCCGGAGGCGTTGTCCCGGGTCTGGCTCTTCTTCTTCATCCATGTACTGCCGCGCCTCGGCAAACAGCTGTCTTATCTTCGCCAGCATATCCATTCTGGTATAGGGCGGGGTTTTCTTGCTCTTGTTGAAATGCTTGGGGTGATCACCAAGGGCGAACTTCACGCAGGAGGGGCTTTTGTGCACCCGGGCCGCGCCGTCTGCCTGCAGGTGCAGCACCGCTCCCTGTCCGGCCACGAGGCCGGTCTGCTCCACCAGTGGGTCCTGCCCTTCTGCCGCCCTTCCCGGCAGCAGTCCCAGGGTGGTGACCCCGCCCCACAGAGCATCCCCCACCGAATCGTCATACGGGTCGAAGGAATCGATGATGCGCAGGTGGGGATTGACGGCGCTGGTGTCCTCGTTTCCGTCCCCGCCACCGAAGAGCCCGGCCGATATTCCGACATGGCTGTGTGCATCCACAAAACCGGGGGTGACGGCCCTGCCCCGGGCGTCTATGTGTTCGGCTTCTGCCGGTATGTCCCCCGCGCCAACGGCGGCGATCCGGCCGTCTCTGATCAGAAGATTCCCCCGCACCGTGCCGCGGGGACCGGCGGTCATCAACACAGCATCAGTTACAGCAAGCAATAATACCATCCTTTCCGGACTGTGGCTTCTGCCGGTGGGCCGGGCTTGTGATCTTAGCAGCTGCGGTGCAGAGGATTCCCATCACAGTACCCGCTCACCGGCTATGTACACCCGCTCAACCCGGCTCAGGTTGCTGAGGGGATGCCCGCTGAATACGGAAAAATCCGCGCGCTTTCCCTCCTCGAGGCTGCCCAGCTCCGGCGCACCCAGAATCGCGGCCGGGTAAGTGGTGAGGGTCCGCAGCGCCCGGTAGGAGTCGAGACCGTAGCGGACCATGAGCCCGCCCAGGTAGCGGAAATCCCGGATGGGCCAGACGGGGTGGTCCGTCTGCAGTCCGACCGGCACTTTCGCATCCAGCAGGCGGATCACAGCGCGCGGGTCGGAGCGCCTCCAGATATCGATGCGGCGGTCATCCAGGGAAGGGCCGTAGATCACCCCGATGCCGCGGCGGGCCAGCTCGGGTGCCACCAGGTGAGCCTCGTGCGCGTGATGCAGTGAAAGCTCGAACCCGAATTCATCCTGCAGCCGCATGATGGCCAGAAAATCCGCCGGGGTCATGGAATGAATGCACACCGGCAGCTCTCCCCGCAGCACGCGGACCAGGAGCCGGAGGGTTTCCCCCCGGGCGCCGCCCGTCGCGCTTCCTGAGTCCAGTTCGTCCCGCTCGTGGGCGCGGGCCCCGGCCAGCACCTCGCGCAGTATCGAGGTGATTCCCATGCGGGTGGTGGGGTAGGGGGTGTCGGAGCTCTGGAAGGGACTGTGGCTGCCGACGGTGGCCGCGTGCGGCCAGGCCATCTTCACGGCGGCGGGGTCGCGGTATACCCGTTGTCTGCCTGCGGGCTTGACCGCCACACTGGTACCGCCCACTACGTTGGTGCTGCCGGGGTGAATGAGCAGGGTGGTCACCCCGCCCCGCACCGCATCAGAAAACCCCGGGTCATCCCAGTCCACCCCATCGATGGCGCGGACGTGCCAGGTCACCGGGCTGGTGGTCTCGTTGACGTCCGAGTACTCCCAGTCCTCTCCTTCCCGGGCCAGGCCCACGTGACAGTGACAGTCGATGAAGCCGGGGGCGACATATGCCCCGTCCACATCGATCACCTCGCAGCCGGATGGGATCCTCACCTCTCCTGTGGCCGAGATTTCACCATCATGCACGAGCATATCCCCGTGCATCTCGCCGGAGGTTCCCGGTGCCATGGTGAGGAGGCGGGCGTTTCTTATCAGCAGCATGGGGTGTCTCCCTCCCGTAAAATGGAAAGCGCCTGCGCCTCGCGCAGCGACGGGGCGCTTCCGGGCATCTGCGGCTCGATCGGGACGCCGTCGGAGAGCACCAGGTCAATCCCGGACATCACGTCCAGCG